>CAYWHQ010000210.1:0-5932 GCA_964457665.1 uncultured Prolixibacteraceae bacterium
TCTTTACCCGACATGGCTCAGCGCCAAACCTGCCATCGACCGGGACAGGATTTCAGGACGGTTTTTCTCCTTCGACTCCAGCGCCTCTTTCTTCATCCAGCGCGAAATCAGATATCACTCTGCTTTCGTGAATATGCTGGCAAACTTTTCGATTCGCTACATCGAAGCCATAACCGGCGCCATACCAGTTTACGATTCGATCCGGGAATCCGGGGAGCTTCTCCCGCCCCGGATTCCCGGGATTCTCGAACACTACCGGGCGCTTTACGGAGAGCGGTTCATCCTCGTATCCATCATGGCTGATGATGACCTCAACCATGCGCTCGGGAATCTCTGTCGTGAAAAAGAAATCAATTTCGTATATCAATCCCTGAGAGTTCCGGTAAACCGGATCGGGGGAAACGGACATTTGAATCTGGAAGGAAATGAAAAACTTGGAAAACTTCTCTATCAGGCGTTTAACCGGTTTTATCAGGAATGAGAACCTGAGAGAACTGATACGGTACTGGCTGCTTTTCACCATGTTGCTGGTATCCATTGCCTCGCTTGCCCTTCATGGGATATTGACCAGGGAGAACAACCCGTTCTTTTATGCAAACTTCTGACTCCTCATGAAAGAAGCCGCAAGAAAAACCCTGCCTCCTTACTGGCTTGTGAAGGCAATCGGAGCAATCAGAAGAGTCATCCTTTACATGCATGACCATCTGTACCCGTCCGAAGTGGTTTTGTATGAGAAGTTCCAGCAGCTCTTCCTTTTACCGCCGCTCTATGTGGCTGCCCTGCTCGACGTGGCGGGTCTCCTCCGGAACGGGCCGCTCTCTATTCAGGATCTTGCAAGGCGAACAGCCTGCGACGAGCCTTCGCTTTCACGTGTAATGCACACGCTGGCTTCGCAAGGGATCTTCCGGATCACAGGCAATGGACTGTGCTCCCTGACCCCGTTGGCGCGGCCACTCCTTCAAGGGCCAGGGTCCCTGCGGGAGGTGCTTTTACAGCACCTCGGACCCGAAAACTGGCAGTCGCTCGGCACCCTGATACATACCGTAAAAACCGGCGAAAACGCCTTTCAGCATATCACGGGAAAACCAATCTACCAATTTCTGGAAGAACATCCGGAGAAATACGACATTTTCGGCCGCTCCATGGCCTGTTTGTCGGAGCTCGGACTGGCCCCCATCCTGCAACGATACCCCTTTGACAGATTCCCGGTCATTGCCGATATCGGCGGGGGCGACGGGTCGTTGCTGCAGGGAATCATGGAAAAACACCCCGGAATCCATGGAATCCTATTTGATACCGGGTCTGCCATGATGAAATTGCCTAATCCTGCACCGTTCAGCGGAAAACAAGGCAGTATTTCTTTGGTAACCGGGGATTTCTTCGAACCAATCAACGTGAAGGCCGATTGCTACCTGCTTAAAAATGTTCTTCATAACTGGGGGGATGATGATTGTGTCAGAATTCTGAAGAATATCAGCGCTTCCATGCCACCAGCCGCACGGCTCATAATCATCGAGATGATCCTGCCCCCTGCTAACCGCTTCTCCACTGCACGGCTCATCGATATACAGATGCTGGCTACCATGCGTGGAGGCCGGGAAAGAACCGAAGATGACTTCCGGTTTTTACTCCGTCAGGCCGGCCTTCACGTGAACCAGATCTTCCACACCATCGCTCCGGTAAGCATGATCGAGGCCTGTCGTTAATTTTGTACTTTTGTTCCATGCATAAACTTCTCGCTTCGCTGCGGAAAGAGATCCTGATCCTCCTGCGCGATGTACCCGGTCTGGTCATTCTGTTCCTCCTTCCTGTTGTCCTGATCATGGTGGTTACCATGGCACAGAATTTTGCGCTCTCAAACCAGATCACCCGCACCAAAGTACTGATTGTCAATCTATCCGGAAGTGAATCTGCACAACAGGTCATCCATGATCTTGAAGAGGCGCGTCTCTTCGAACCCGTTCATGAGTACCGGGGAATACCTGTCGGACGTTCCATGGCATCCTCTCTCATCAGTACAGGCGAGTTCCAGTTCGGAGTTATATTTTATCCGCAGGATTCGGCAATACACATACTCGTTGACCCTACCCTGGGTGAATCGTTCAAGTCCAACCTTTCCAACGCCATTATCTATGTGATCAGAGGTTCACAAAGCAGGGCAGCGATCGGAAACATGCTCTCCGCCATCCCTCCGGCCATGAAACCGGTCATCGACGATATGATCCGCGATGCCCTCGGAAACCTTCCGCCAGTGAGGGAATCCTATGCCCTTAAAGAAAATGCCTCCATCAAGCCCAATGTAATACAAAACAATGTCCCGGGATTTATCCTGTTTGCCATGTTCTTTGTCGTATTACCCCTGTCGGGCAGCCTGATCAACGAAAGGAAAGATGTGGCATTTCAAAGGCTGAAGACACTCCCGGTGGGCATCTCCACGCTGATTGCATCTAAAGTCATCATCTACACCGCTGTTTGCCTTATCCAGTTTCTGCTGATGCTGGCAGTTGGCCGGTGGATTTTTCCCCTGGTGCTCAACCTTCCCCCTATTGAGACGGGCACTCAATTTTTTGCCCTCGCCATTGCAACACTGGCGGCAAGCCTCGCTGCCGTCGGTTTCGGAGTTCTCGTGGGAACAGCGGCCACCTCACATAACCAGGCCGCTCTCTTCGGGGCCGTGATGGTAGTGGTACTGGGAGTCATCAGCGGCACCTTTCTGCCGGTACATGTAATGCCCGAAACCCTGCAATGGGTCAGCCGCTTTTCACCGGTCCGCTGGGGAATCGAAAACTACCTTGATCTTTTTATCCGCGAAGGCTCGCTGATAACCATCCTGCCCAACTCATTCCTTCTTCTGTTGTTTTTTGGTTTGGCGATGACCATCAGCATTGTTATTTTTGCAAGGAAAAACTGATGTCAGCCAGATCTCGTTTGTCATGAAGGAACAGGAGGGAATCGTCAATTGTCCGGAACAACAGGTCATTCTTTATGTCGAAAAGGAAGACGGGAAATATGGACCGGTACAAACAGGCTCCTATCTCACCGCCAATTACCTCGACGACTATTTTTATAAACGGAGGAATCTCGAAGCCTCCCTGAAAGAAAGGATCGTCCGCGGTGAAATCAGTCCCGTAAAATACTTCATGGTACTTTCCGATCTTACACTCTCTGAACTGGCCGCCCGTGCCGGGATCTGGAAATGGAGGGTGAAGCGGCACCTCGATCCCGTTCATTTCAGGTCTGTCTCTCAATCCACCCTCCGAAAGTACGCCAACGTATTTAATGTCACCGAAGAAGAACTCTCTAATCTCGCAAAACTTTCCGAACAATGACCGACATTCAGAACCCGATGAATTTCAGGCATAAAATGGCGGCCCATTGTGAATCAGGCTCCATTACAGCCCTCCTTAACCATGCCGGCCTCACCATCACCGAGCCCATGGTATTCGGTATCTCCTCCGGTATCTTTTTCGGCTACTTTCACCGGATGAGATCCTTTGCATTCCCTACCTTCATTGTACGGAACAAACCAGGTCAGATGCGCCGCAACCTTGAAAGAAGAACCGGCGTGAGATTTGATACCCATCGGTTTTCAGACCCCGGTAAAGGGCAGACCCGGCTGAATGAACTCATCGCGGCGAATATACCGGTTGCCGCTCAGGTCGACATGTACTACCTCGATTATGTCCCCTCATGGGAGCGAGTGCATATCAATGTGCACTTCATGATTGTGATCGGCCGTAACGGCAGCAAATACCTGGTTAGCGACAGTTATTTTCCGGATATCGTGGAACTGGAAGAGAAATCCCTCATCCAGGGCCGGTTTGCCGGAGGCAGCATGTCGCCCAAAGGTTTTCTGTTCCATACCAAAAGCATCCCTCCGACGATCGACTTTCCGGCAGCCATTAAAAAAGGAATCCGGAAGGCTTGCTTCAATATGCTCCGGATTCCGATCCCCTTTCTGGGGGTGAAAGGGATCAGGGCTTTCGCGAACAAAATCGGTACCTGGCCCTCTTTTGCCAGAGACACCGAACACCTTTCCCATGAAATCATGAAGATCAATATCCTTCTGGAGGACCAGGGGACAGGCGGCGCGGGATTCAGGTTCATGTACGCCACTTTTCTGCAGCAATCGGCCGAAATATTGGGAAAACCGGTTCTCAACGACCTCTCCCGCCGGCTGATGGAAACCGGAGACGAATGGAGAAAGTTCTCCCTCTTTGCCGCCCGGATCGGGAAAAACCGTGACCTGGGTCCGGAGAAATTCCTTGAGATGCGTTCCATGCTTCTGAATCTGGCCGACACCGAGGAGAAATTTTTCAGGCAACTCGATACCGCAATCAAATAAATAAATCCGAACCAAGAGAGATGACGAACCGGAAAGATGAATTACGTCGCGAAGTCAAGGTCCTGATCCTGGAAACACTTGGAATCAATGATCTGCAACCGGATGAAATTGATAATGAAAAACCGCTTTTTGGCGGAGAGAATATGCTTACACTGGATTCTGTAGACGCCCTGGAGATCATCATGGCCATCCAACGCCGCTACGGCATCCGGATTGCCGACCAGAACCTGGCAAGAAACATCATACGTTCGGTGGATTCCATCGCATCTTTTCTGGAGGAATCATTGAACAGTAAAGGGGAATAACCGGGAGTTCTTGAAAGAGTCATATCTTATAGCCGGAATCAGGCTGATGCCTTTGTTCAGATTGCTCCGTGGACATAATGTCCACTGGACCCCCCTGACAATAAGACGCACAGCCTTTCTGATCCAGAGCGCACTCTGGTCCACTCTCTTTGCCCGCGTCGAACAGGTCAGGTATGGCCGGAAAATGGCCGCTTCAGACTGCCCTCCCGATCCCATATTCATCATTGGTCACTGGCGCACGGGTACTACCTACCTTCACCAACTGCTGAACCTTCACCCTGGTTTTCATGCCCCTACCCTTTTCGAGGTCGCTATCCCGGAAGGTTTTATGGTTTCAGGCGGTTATTACAAACCGGTCATGAACTACCTTGTTCCGTCAGTAAGACCTATGGACAATGTTGTCCTGGGAATGAATGAGCCCCAGGAAGATGAGTATGCGCTGCTGCGGATGACTGGTTTTTCCCCGCTTTGCCGGCTGATTTTCCCTGAAGAAAAGGAGTTTTTCCTGAAAAAAATTCCCGGTTTCCTTCCTCAAGGTCAACAGCTTGAATTGTGGAAATCAAAATTACAGATCTTCTTTAAGAAAATGACCTGCAGAACCGGAAAGACCATCATTTCAAAAAATCCGTTCAACGCATTGAGAATCCCGCTTCTTGCCGAACTCTTTCCGGGTGCGAGATTCATACATATTACCCGGCATCCGGAAGATGTTATACCCTCCTCCATCCACATGTTCCGCATCGTCCAGCAGCAGAATATCATGAACCGTAACTTCCATAACCCGATTACGGCAGACATCATTCCCTTGCTGGACCATTTCTGGACAACCATCCGGAACGAGATGGATGCCCTCGATCCCCGACGGACAACCTGGATCAGGTACGAGGATCTTGTAGCAAAACCCAACGAAACTGTAGAGAACCTCCTGAAAACATTTAACCTCCCTGTTCCTCCTGATTTCGGGAAAAAACTTACCGAATATACCCGGAACCTTTCGGGGTATCAGACGAACAAATACAGCCTGCCGGAAGAAGATCGGCACCAAATACGCAAAGCGCTTGGTCATCATTACCAGGCATTCGGATACCTGCAACAGGATTCCGGATCGAACCCTTAAAAACAAGTCTATGAAATCACACGCGATCCTTACCGCCATGTGTCTCGTTTTGCTCCTGAAAACCTCCGTTGCACAGGAACAAGGCACACAATTACCTAATTACATAAAAAGTGGCTTCTACATGCGCCTGGGACCTGTGATCCCGGTAGGTTTATATGCAGAAGG
>CAYWHQ010000211.1:0-5924 GCA_964457665.1 uncultured Prolixibacteraceae bacterium
GGTAGCTGAAGCTGAGCAGGCAGGAGTCGATGGTTTTGGTTAGGTTTTCGGTGAAGAGCGTGAAATAGATCAATCCCTTGATCATCTGATGTAACTGAGCCGTATCCTTTGTGAATTCGCTCCGCAGAAGAATATCCTGTTCGCTCATCTGATCTTTTCTGAATTTTTCTGCTTTGCCGAAGGAACCGGAGGTGATCCCCTGGTAAACGGAAGGGACAAAAAGCGAGATAATCACAATGACAATGGCAATCGTGATAATCACGCCGACAATGATTTTACTCTTCTTTTTCATGGCTTTCGATATTGGATATTTATTTTAATGGGCTGCTATCAGACTTCAAAATCAGTGGAATTTATAGCCTAAATACGTAAAAAGTTTTAAAAGTTGGATATTATTTGAAAGAAAGTAAAGATAATTTCCACAAATCTTTGCGGTTCATTCTCAGAACCGGCGCAATGGCAAGGTATCCCGAGCGGCCGATCATCTTCCGCAGGTTCTTCAGTTCTTCCAGTTTTTGTCGTACGGAGGGATCGGGAGAGATGACAAAATCCTGTTCTTTCATCATCATAATGCTTTTTGCCCGAATAGAGAGTTCGGTATAGAGGCTTATAAAGCAGTAAAGGTCGACCACCCGTTCGGCGGGAAAATGATAGCGGATGGAGCGCAGGTATTGACCGGTACGTGTTGCGGAGAAGGTTCCTTTACGAATCATTGTCAGTACGGTTATCTCGTTGTCGAATTCCTTCTCCATCCAGTGCCGTATGGATTGTTCGTTATGGTGGAAGCTCACTACCAGTGCCAGGGGAATGAAGAGTATGATAAACAGGGTTGCAGCCAGAGGATGTACGGTGAGGTAATTGAAGAGGGTGTGAACCAGGATGGCCAGGATCAAACCGGTAGCGCCGGAAAGGATCCGGGATCGCCGTCGGTGGTCGCTGCCGGCGGCCAGGATGGCGAACAGGGCGGTGGTACCTCCGTGCATAACCGCCGTTCCGAAACCCCGCGTGATCCAGGTCATGATCCCGGCTCCGGTTCCGGCGTACTGGATCAGGTAATAGATGTTTTCGGCCAGGGAGAATGCCGCTCCTATACTGAATCCGTAGATGGCCCCGTCGATCATGAATCCGATCTTTCCCCTTCGCAGCAGGAGCAGGATCATGAATGCCTTGAGCAACTCCTCGACCACGGGAGCGATAAAGTGTGAAAAAGTATTGAAATCCAGATGAAAATTCCGGATCAGCAGGGTGTTCAGCAGAAAACTCAGGGATGCGCTCAGCAATCCCCATCCGAAACATGCCATCAGGGTCTTTTTACTGACCAGCCTCAGGTTGTCCATGATAAGAAAAAGGAAGAGGAACAGAAAAACGGGGCTCAGGGCGAGCAGTATGTCGATCAGTAGCGCAGCCAAAGAAAAATCCATCTCCCTGAAGTGAAAGAGTAAAAATAGGAAGAAATACCGTGCATTTTTGTGAAATATTTATCGCAGGAAACAATTTCCTTCTTTACCCCATCCTCCCGGCCTCCGTCCCCAAAAAGGGAAGGAGGAGTTTTTCCTCCCTGTCACGCAGGGAGGGGATTGAGGGGTGGGAACCAAAACCGCAGGGAGGGGAAAATTAATACCTTTGCAGTCTTAAATCAAGTAGCCAAAAATGAACGAGAATATCGAAAAAGTACGTTGCCTGATCATCGGGTCAGGCCCGGCGGGTTATACCGCCGCGATCTATGCAGCCCGCGCCGATCTGAAACCTGTCATGTACCAGGGTATGCAACCTGGCGGACAGCTTACCATCACCACCGAGGTGGAAAATTTTCCCGGTTACCCTGAAGGGGTGGAAGGGCCGAAAATGATGGAAGATCTGAAAGCCCAGGCAGAAAGGTTTAAGACGGATGTACGGTTCGGAATGGTTACAGAGGTCGATTTTCTGAACCGGCCTTTTACCATCAAAGCCGACGACGGAAAGACAATTCATGCCGAAACGGTTATCATCGCCACCGGGGCCTCAGCCAAATGGCTTGGACTTGAAAGTGAAAAGAAATTCATGGGGATGGGCGTTTCGGGATGTGCCACCTGCGACGGGTTTTTTTATCGTGGCAAGGATGTTGCCATTGTCGGTGGCGGGGATACCGCAGCCGAGGAGGCCACATACCTGGCCAAGCTGTGCAAAAAAGTTTACATGATCCACCGTCGCAACGAACTTCGTGCCTCCAAAGCGATGCAGCACAAGGTTCTGAATACCGGAAATATTGAAATGGTATGGGACAGTGTTCCCGGGGAAGTGCTGGGCGACAGCAGCGGAGTGACCGGTGTAAGGGTACGGAATGTGAAAACCGGCGAGTCGAAGGATCTTACGGTTCATGGTTTTTTTGTAGCCATCGGCCATACACCCAATACGGAAATCTTCAGGGGGCAGGTGGAGCTGGATGAGATGGGATATATTCGTACGATTCCGGGGTCGACCCGCACCAGCGTGCAGGGTGTTTACGCCTGCGGCGACGTACAGGATCACTATTACCGCCAGGCAATCACTGCCGCAGGAACCGGTTGTATGGCAGCAATTGAAGCGGAGAGATTTTTAGCTTCATGATCACCTTTTTCAGAAAACTGGAAACCATCTACGCGGTTGATTCAGAGCGGGTACTTGAAAATACATACCTTGACCGGCTGACCTGGCTCTTCGGTGAGGCGGAATGCATCACCGGAACCTCCTTGCCCGGCATCTTTATCGGCCCCCGGAAAGAGATGGTAACCCCCTGGAGTACCAATGCCGTGGAGATAGCCCATAACATGGGAATTACGGGGATCAGGCGTATTGAGGAGTTTAGAAGTGAAGTGGACGGGTGGACGGGTGGACGAATGGACCCTCATGCCCTTATGCTCCCATACTCTCATACCTCTTATGATCCCATGCTCCAGCAGCGATACGACGGGCTGGATCAGCATCTTTTCACCATCGGCAAAGAGCCTGATCCTGTGATTCCCGTTGCCGATATTGCAGCCTTCAGCCAGAAGGAGGGGCTGGCGCTGAGCGGAGAGGAGGTCGTTTATCTGGAAGAGCTGGCACGGAGAATCAACCGCCACCTGACCGACAGCGAGGTCTTCGGATTCTCGCAGGTGAACTCGGAACATTGCCGTCACAAGATTTTTAACGGGAACTTCATCATCGACGGGCAGGAGATGCCGGAGTCGCTGTTTCAGCTGATCAAAAAGACCTCCAGGGAGAATCCGGGACTTCTTGTCTCTGCCTACAAGGACAATGTCGCCTTCATTCTGGGGCCTGCCATGGAACAGTTTGCTCCCGGACGACAGGACATTGCCGATTTCTTCGTGGTCAGCGATATTCAGGCAGTCATCTCCCTCAAGGCTGAAACACATAATTTTCCGACCACCGTTGAACCTTTCAACGGGGCCGCCACAGGCAGCGGAGGAGAGATCCGCGACCGTATGGCCGGGGGTCGGGGCAGCATCCCGCTGGCAGGAACTGCAGTATACATGACATCCTACCCGAGACTGGAAGGGGGAAGAAGCTGGGAAAAGCATATCCCTGAAAGAAGATGGTTATACAAGAATCCGGAGGAATTACTTGTAAAGGCCTCCAACGGCGCCAGCGATTTCGGCAACAAGTTCGGCCAGCCCCTGATCTGCGGGTCAGTTATGACCTTCGAACACAGGGAAGGCAACAAAACATGGGGTTTCGATAAGGTGATCATGCTGGCTGGAGGCATAGGTTATGCCCGGAAAGAGGACAGCCTGAAACAAACCCCTTCCGGTGGTGAAAAGGTGGTGATCCTCGGGGGCGACAACTACCGGATCGGCATGGGGGGTGGTGCAGTCTCATCGGTGGCTACCGGTGAATATGGCAATGCCATCGAACTTAACGCAGTGCAGCGATCCAATCCGGAGATGCAGAAACGTGTGTTCAATGCTATACGCGCGCTTGCCGAAATGGGAATCAATCCTGTCGTTTCCATCCATGACCACGGTGCCGGAGGACACCTTAATTCCATATCCGAGCTGGTGGAAGCCACAGGCGGAACCATCTATATTGACCAGCTTCCCCTGGGCGATCCGACCCTTTCCGACAAAGAGATCATCAGCAATGAATCACAGGAGAGAATGGGGCTGTTGCTGAAAGAGAAAGACGCCGAACTGCTTAAAACGATCGCCGGCCGGGAACGTGCTCCGGTCTATTTTGTTGGCGAAACCACCGGGGATCACCAGCTCAGATTTATCAATCCTCAAAGAGACTCTTTCCCGATAAACCTTAAGGTGGAGGATTTTTTCGGGAAACCTCCGAAGACTGTGATGGTTGATGCGAGGTTCCAGAGAGCTGGTGGTGATCCTCCTTCGTTCCGGTCTTCGGAACTTCGGCGGATAAAAGTGGACGAGGGGGCAGAGAGCCGGGTGTTTCAGGATATTATAAAGGAGTTGCTTCAGATTGAGGCGGTTGCTTGTAAAGATTGGCTGACCAACAAGGTCGACCGCGCGGTCAGCGGGAAGATCGCCCTGCAGCAGACTTGCGGGGAGATTCAGCTTCCGCTGAACAACCTCGGGGTGGTGGCCATGGATTACCAGGGGAAGAAGGGAATCGCAACCTCTCTGGGGCATGCTCCGGCCGCGGCGCTGATCGATCCGGTAGCCGGGTCAAGGCTTGCCATTGCCGAGGCGCTGACCAACCTGGTATGGGCTCCGCTGACCCACGGTTTAAAAGGAGTTTCGCTCAGCGCCAACTGGATGTGGCCCTGTAGAAATCCCGGGGAGGATGCCCGGTTGTACGATGCCGTCAAAGCAGTCAGCGATTTTGCCATCGCTCTCGGTATCAACATCCCCACCGGAAAAGATTCCCTGTCGATGACCCAGAAATATCCGGATGGAATAACGGTTCTCTCCCCCGGAACTGTGATCATTTCGGCAGTTGCAGAAACAGAGGATGTGAAGCAAGTGGTCCGCCCGGTTACAGTGGATAATGCCGGATCATTGCTGGTCTGTATCAATATGTCAGGAGCACCCTTCAGCACAGGGGGTAGCAGTTACGACCAGATAACGGGCCGTTTAGGCTCTTCCTGCCCCACGGTGACAGACCCGGTAAGGTTCGCTCAACAGTTTGAATCAGTGCAGCAGCTGATCAGGGAGGGCAGGGTGCTGGCCGGGCATGATATTTCGGCCGGCGGACTGATCACTACGTTGCTTGAGATGAATTTCCCCAGTGTGGAAGGGGGAATGGAGATCAGCCTTGACGGGATGGGGGAACCATCATTGGAAAAGATCCTTTTTGCCGAGAACCCGGGAGTGATCCTGCAACTTACGGGAACCTGCCCGCCGGGAGCCGTCGTTATAGGTAAAACCATTCGGGAAAGAGTCCTGAGAATTTCTCACAACGAACAAACGTTCGACCTGGATATAGATGATTTGCGCGACACCTGGTTCCGGACCTCTTACCTGCTCGATCGCAGGCAGTGCGGCGAAAAGCTTGCCCTGGCGCGGTTTAACGGGTACAAGGAGCAACCGCTGCGGTTCAGGTTCCCTGAAACTTTTTCCGGAAAGGCGTCGGCATATGGCATTAACCCCTTCCGGAGGAGCCCCTCCGGAGTAAAGGCAGCTATCATCAGGGAGAAGGGGGTGAACCGCGACCGCGATATGGCGTGGGCCATGTACCTGGCCGGCTTTGACGTGAAGGACATTCACATGACCGACCTCATCAGCGGGAAAGAGACGCTGGAAGATGTCAGATTCATTGCGTTTGTCGGGGGATTCAGCAACTCCGATGTACTGGGCTCGGCAAAGGGATGGGCGGGCTCTTTCCTTTTCAACGAGCGTGCCAGAAAAGTGTTGGAAAACTTCTACACCCGCCCCGATACCCTCAGTCTGGGCGTCTGCAATGGCTGCCAACTGATGGTAGAACTCCGGCTGATCTATCCGGATCAT
>CAYWHQ010000212.1:0-5897 GCA_964457665.1 uncultured Prolixibacteraceae bacterium
TACACCGGATATTGCCAATGCGCGCATCGAGTTCCAGAACGGATGTGTGGCAAACCTTACTGCCAGCAGGATATCGCTGAAAAACATGAGAAAGTCCCGTTTCTTTCAGAAGGATGCCTATATATCTGTCGATTTTTTGAAAAAGGAGGTCGAGGTGGTAAGAATTTCTGATGTATCCCCGTCCAATCCTCTGAAAGGTTTCCCGATCGATCTTGGCCACGGGAAAGGACCCAAGCAGATCCTTTTCAACAAACCCGAGATTAAACCCCTGAATGCGATCCGTACAGAGCTGGAGAGTTTTTATTCGGCCATTGCCAATAACACCAATCCTCCCGTCACCATCAACGACGGGTATATGGCTCTCGAGGTGGCCCACCAGATCATTGAAAAGATCCGTTCGGCACTTGGGAACATCAAATAATCAATGGTTTATTATCATGAGGGTTATGTTGATTACTTTTCTTTACCATACGGACAATAAGCCATTTTAATCACCGTTTAACCTAACGGTTCCAGTTAACCAAGCCTCTATGCACCGGATGTTTACCCATGTTTCCTTGCTTTTATTCTTTCTTGCAGCAACGCTGATTTCGTGTGAAAAATTTTCCGGCGACCAGACTGTTCCCGCGTATATTTCGATCGACTCCATCACCCTAACAACTGAATACAGCACCCAGGGTACTGCTTCTCACAGTATTACAGATGCCTGGATCTATGTTGATGATGAGCTGGTTGGGGCCTTTCAGATGCCTGCCAGGCCTCCCGTCCTGAAACAGGGTTCACACAGGGTCACCATTCTGACAGGGATAAAGAAAAACGGGATCGGAACCACACGGGCGGTGTATGACTTCTATAATGAAATTACTGCCGTTGTCAATTTAACCCCCGACAGTACGGTAAAGCTCGGGCGCAGGAACACGACCTACCGGTCGGCAGCAGAGTTTTTATGGCGGGAAGATTTCGAAGGCTTATCCATCAGCCTCGATACCACTGCCCAAAGTTCTGCCTGGATCCAGAAAACGAACAGCCCGGAAACGACCTTTGAGGGGGCTCATTCAGGTCTGATCGTGCTCGATACCGCCAGAGACTTCTTCGAGGCGGTCAACCATCTGGAGAATCCCATTCCATATGCCCCTGTATATCTTGAAATGAATTTCAATATCGACCACCCGCTGGTAGTCGGTGTTTTTCTTTATGGTATGATCACCCTGTATCAAACGCCTGTTATCACCCTGAATCCGACCGGGGGGAAGTGGAAAAAGATATACATTGACCTTACTACTTCCCTGAATGCCTATCCCAACGTATCGACATTCAGGGTGTATCTTGGTACTTATCTCACGGCCACCTCCGGGCAGGCACAGCTGCTGATCGACAATCTGAAACTGGTAACAAGGAAATCATCCTGATGAATAACAAAAAAGTTCAGGTAATAAAGTATGTTGCGGCAGATATTCTGGCGGCAGTAATTGCCTGGACGCTCTTCTTCATTTACAGGAAATATGTGGTTGATCGCACTGTGCTCAGCCATCTGGAGGATGTATTTTCGGATCAAAACCTCTATCTGGGCATTCTTTTCATTCCGCTGTTCTGGCTTGTCCTTTATATTCTGATCGGTTCGTACAGGAAGATATACCGCAAGGCGCGTCTGCGTGAATTCGCACAAACACTGATTATAACCTTTATTGGCGTAACCATTATCTTTTTCACGCTCATACTCGACGATATCATTATCAACCAGAGAAACTATTCCGAGTTTTTCTTTGTACTCTTTTTCCTCCACTTATTTTTTACTGCCTCTTTCCGGTTGCTGATCTCCTCTCAGATTGCCTGGCGCATCCATCATAAGATTATCGGTTTCAATACCATCATCATCGGCAGTAACGGGAATGCAGTAGCCATTTATCAGGAGATAGAGAACCAGGAGAAATCTTCCGGAAACAAATTTGTTGGCTTTATCAATGTGGAGGGATATCACAGCTACAAACTGGCTGATTTCATCCCCCATCTTGGCGGGGTGCAGGATCTGAACCGGCTTATCCGGGAATATAATGTGGAAGAGGTTATCATTGCCATTGAACATTCCGAGAATCATACCATAGAGGACATAATTACACGGTTGGAGGACACCAATGTTGTGATCAAAATCATACCTGCCATGCAAGATATACTGATGGGATCGGTTAAGACTACAAGCATATTTCATGCCCCGCTGATTCAGATCTATCCGGATCTGATGCCCGACTGGCAAATGTCGCTCAAAAGGATTTTCGACATCCTGGTATCGATCATTTGCCTGATTATACTCTCTCCGGTTCTTCTGATCACCGCGATTATCATCAAACTCACTTCACCCGGACCGGTTTTTTACAGTCAGGAGCGACTTGGCATCAGGGGGAGACCCTTTATAATGCATAAGTTCAGGACGATGTACAGGGATGCTGAAAAGAACGGCCCGCAACTCTCCTCCAAGAGTGATCCGCGGATCACCCGTGTGGGAAGAATTCTGCGACAATTCAGGATTGATGAGATCCCTCAGTTTTTTACCGTCCTGAAAGGCGATATGAGCATTGTCGGCCCGCGCCCCGAGCGGAAATTCTATACTGACCTGATTATCCAGAAAGCGCCTCACTACCGGCTTCTGCATAAGGTTAAACCCGGCATCACCTCGTGGGGGCAGGTGAAGTATGGTTATGCTGAAAACATTGAGCAGATGATCGAGCGGCTTAAGTTCGATATACTTTACATTGAGAATATGTCGCTGGCCATGGATTTCAAGATTCTCATCTACACCATCCTCATTATCTTACAGGGAAGGGGGAAATAATTTCTTTTCCAGCATTTTCAGCACACCGGATGCTGTTCCCTGTAAAAAGATGTCGGTAATTTGTTCTGTATAGAGACTGGGTGAAGGATTGATCTCCACGATTTTTGCCCCATATCTTTTAGCCGCCACAGGTACCTGGTTAGCAGGCATGACTTCGCCCGTTGTACCGATAACCAGTAAAACGTCGGAGATAGCTGCAGCCTCGTGGGCAGCAGCAAAGGCGATCTGGGGGATCGGTTCACCGAAAAAGACAAAGTCGGGTTTCAGCAAGCCGCCACATTCCCTGCACGTAGGGGGCAAGTGATCCAGACTTACCTCACCGATCCGGTAGTTTCTCGGGCAGGAGAGGCAGATCAGTTCTTTGGCATTGCCATGGAATTCATACACCTGTTTACATCCGGCCTCCTGATGGAGGTTGTCGATATTCTGGGTGATGGTTCTTCCCAGCAAGCCATGTTGTTCCAGCCGTGCCAGGACGAGGTGCGCATCATTGGGCTGAGCTTTCTCCATGTAACGGTAAAAGATCTCTTTGATGCAATGCCATGAATGCAGCGCATTCCTGGTAAAGTATCCTATTTCCAGAATGTGCGGATCATATTTCGCCCAAAGGCCGTCTTCTCCGCGGAAGGGCGGTATTCCGCTCTCCACGGAGATTCCGGCTCCTGTAAAAGCAGTGGTAAAATTGGAATTCCTGATCAGGTTTGCGGCTTCTTCCAACAGGGAATCCGGGATTGGGCCGGTTGGATTTTGCGGCAGGCTTACTTTAGCCATCTATCCATCCAGTTAAAGAAGACCCTTTGCCAGAGTATGCCGTTCTGCGGTTTCAGTACCCAATGGTTTTCATCAGGGAAATAGAGGAACTCTGCCGGAATACCCCTGAGAATGGCTGCATTGAAGGCCTGCATACCCTGCGTGGCTGCAATACGGTAGTCAAGTTCGCCATGGATGACCAGGATCGGGGTGTCCCAGTTTTGGACAAACCTGTGTGGAGAGGAGTCATAGGATCTCTGGGCAACGGCATTGTTTTTATCCCAGAAAGGGCCACCGAGATCCCAGTTCACAAACCACATTTCATCCGTTTCCAGGTATTGTGACTCAAGGTTGAACATTCCGTCGTGTGCAATAAAAGCTTTAAACCGCTTGTTATGGTTTCCTGCGAGCCAGAAGACAGAAAATCCACCATAACTTGCTCCAGCACAACCAAGTTTGTCGCTGTCAACAAATGGTTCTCCGGCCATGGCATCTATGGCGCTGAGATAGTCTTTCATATTCTGGCCGCCATAATCCCCGCTGATCTGTTCGTTCCACGCCTGCCCGAATCCCGGTAGTCCACGCCGGTTTGGTGCCACAACAATATACCCGTTGGCGGCCATGATCTGGAAATTCCAGCGGTATGACCAGAACTGGCTGACCGTACTCTGAGGTCCCCCGGCACAAAACAGGATCACGGGGTACTTGCGCGACGGATCAAAATCGGGAGGGTAGACCACCCAGGTCAGCATCTCCTTGTTGTCGGTGGTCTTGATCCATCTCTTCTCCACTTTCCCCATTTTCAGTTTATCCATCAGATCCTGATTTATCCCACTGATCTCCTTTACCTCTCCGGTTGCAGGATTGACCTGGCATACTTCGGCGGGATTCGACATGGAGACCCTGGTAGCGATCAGCATTTCGCCTGCCTGTGCCACCGACATGATATTATGTATTCCGTCGGTAATTTTCCTGATCGTACCATCCTTCAGCATCAGCTGGTATATCTCATCGGTTGCGTGCCAGTCGCTTAAGAACCAGATGGACTCACCGTCGTCGCTCCATACAAGCCCTTCGGCGTTCTGGTCAAACGTGGCAGTGTGATCCTTTTTTTCACCGGAAGCAAGATCAGCCGTGAACAATCTGATCTTATCGGCTTCGTATCCGTCGCGTTCCATGCTTTGCCATGCTATCATGCCTCCATCCGGAGCGTAGACAGGATTCATATCATAACCCATCATCCCTTCCGTAAGGTTTTTCGTCAGAGCGGTCCCGACGTCGTAGATATAGATATCGGAGTTGGTTGAGAGGGTGTACTCAACTCCTTTTTTCTTCCGGCATGTATAGGCGACGCTCTTGCTGTCGGGGCTCCATACAACCTGCTCCATTCCACCGAAAGGTTTCATGGGTGATTCATAGGGTTCGCCAAACATGATGTCGGTACCCTGCCGGATCATTCCGCCCACATTCTCGGCGATGAAAATATGACTGTTTGACTCCACCCAGGTATCCCAATGCCGGTACATGTGATCGTTGAATATTTTTCCGGTAGTTTTCGGCAAGCCTTCATATAACCCACTCAGCACCTTTTCAGTGTATACCTCTGCGGTATAGAGCAGATAACGCATGTCGGGCGAGTAACGGTAACCGGTAATCCCTCCGCTGATCTCGGTGAGTTGCCGGCGGTCTTTCCCTTCCATATTCATGTCGTAGAGTTGCATCTCCCCGGTCTCAGCAGTCATAAAAGTGATCCTTTTCCCGTCGGGTGACCACATGGCCTGATACTCACTGAAAGGGGAGAAGGTCAGCTGAACCTTGTTGCTCCCGTCAATATCCATGAGCCATAGTTCACGGTTGCCTTTATTCTGGGCAATATCATAGAAGGTAACCCCGAAAAGAACCCTGGTTCTGTCGGGTGAAACTTCGGGTTCGCTCACCCTGCCGAAGGACCAGAGTACTTCGGGGGTCATGAGCCCGTTGACGACTTCAGTGGAGGGTTTTCCGATAAGCGGGGCTTTTTTATCTTCCCGTGCGCTTTGACATGCAGTCAGCAGGATAACCGTACATGCTGCTAAAAGTAGAGCTTTGGCTTTCATACTATGATTTATTGGTTTATATAATTTTTGGGATAAAAATGATGAGGCCGCAAATAAAGGCGACAACTGCAGCAACAAGAACCGCTCCGGCTGCGATGTCCTTAATCAGCCCGGCTTGCTGATTGAATCCGGGGGAGATCAGGTCGATGGCTTTTTCAATGGCGGTATTGATCATCTCGAGCGAAAGGACAAGCCCTGTACACAACAGGATCACAAGCCATTCG
>CAYWHQ010000213.1:0-5873 GCA_964457665.1 uncultured Prolixibacteraceae bacterium
GGACTCAAACGGCAATCCTGAAACTGGAAGTACAGAACTGGCAAATCGATGCACTGCAAACGGTGGGCATCGCCATTTCCCTGATTATTGCCAAAATACTCATCCATTACGGATATACTGCCATTCTGCCCTATATCGACCCGCTGATTGTCATCGTCCTCGTACTCATATCCCTGCCCATCACTTTCAGGGTGTTCTTTACCGAATTCAAACGGCTGCTGCTGATTGCACCGGATAACAGCATTGAACGCGATGTACTGGGACATCTGACAGCTATTTCCGGGCAGTACGGGATTAGCAGTACCCAGGTGTGGGGATTGAAGAGCGGAAGAACACTATTCCTTTTTCTTTACTGCAATCTGAAAGAAGATGAAATCACGATCAGCGGCCTGGATCAGATCCGCAAAGCCATCTTTGAAAAACTTTCCCAGGTTTATCCCTCCTTTTGGGCCGATATCATGTTTACCCGGATCAATCCCGAAATGCAGGTAAAGGATATCATCTTAAAGCCGGATCAAGGGCAAGCCCCCGGAACGGGGATGGAAATATCCTGACAATTCAGCCCCTTCGACCCGCCAAAGTCTAATCCTGAAGGCACCGGCAAGAATACGAATTTTGCTTAGTGCTATGTGACCTGGATACCAAAACGTTATCATAAAAAAACTGCCTATACCACGATACTGTAGGCATGGTTGAGTGATCAGTCGAGGTCCAAAAAGTGGCCCTGGTTGTAAGATAGTAGAAATTGCCAACAATCTGCGATCCACCCGCAAGTGCCGTAAATCCGCTGCTATTGGTGGCACCTGTGTTTGGTGTGGCCCAGTGGTTAATTCCGGTCTCTTTCAGTTTTCCTCCGGCAACCAGATCACCGCCAAGAAAGTTGCTCAGTTCCGTCCACTCTGCATCCGTAGGAAGGTGCCAGCCGGCAGGGCAAATCCCTTGACCACCCTGGGTTGTTTCGTATTGCATCATCTCATCCCACTGATAAAGTCCTCCATAAATATTACAGTTTGCTTCATTGTTGTCATAGCAATGCTTTTCATACACCCCGTTGTTGCTCTGGTTCTGACTTCCGTTGATGCGGATTCCCTTATTCAGGTTTTGTGCCATCCAGCATTGGGTTCCGATAAATACCGTTGAATAGACCTGGCTTCCATCCACAAGTGGCTGTCCGCATTTCCAGACATCCGAAGGAGAACCATCCAGGTTGGTCCAGTAGGTTCCGGTGTAGACATTGACCATAAAGGTTGTGGTATTGAAAATGATCAGTCCTGCTGCCGGTGAGGGGATGACGTCACGCTGGGTTTTTGTCATACGGGGAGGCAGAAAACCTTTACTGTCTGATTTCACATCCAGGACTGCCGAAGGATCAGGAGTGCTGTTATCGGTGTTCATTCCAACCTGGTTAAACAAGGCACTCCCGCTCACCGCCAGTTTGTAACCGCTGGGGATAACGGCGCTGCCAATAGCCATGCTCCCGTTGTCGCGGTGTACAATAAGGTGAGGACCATACCTGGTTGAATAGTTTTTACCCCAGAGTTCCATGTGGTTCCCATTTCCATCATACATCCAGTACATCCCAAATGTCGCGTCGTTATCTTCTGCTAACAACAACGTGGCACTGTCACCGGAACTGGATGTCATCGGGGTGATCATGATCATAGGGTTCTTCCCGGCAGCATCGTGCACGTGCAGTCTGGCGGCCGGATTGGAAGTACCAACCCCCACGTTCCCGTCATCAAAATAAATAGAACTGCCGTTTGATTTCCACTGGCTGCTGATTACCTGCCAATCGGTGGCAGCGGGCGTTCCTTTGTTCGCATAAAACTGATTGTTATCGGTGCAGAAAACCAACAATCCTTTGGCGGGATTACTGATCGCATCGCGCTGGGCAGCGGTCAAACGGGGCACCAGTATCCCTTTCGACGCAGACTTGATGTCGAGCATCGAACTGCCATCCGGCACACTGCCGTCGGTGTTGATGGCGACCTGGGCATTGGCAGTTATGCACAGGGTTGCTGGTAAAAGAAAACAAAGGATTGCTCTTTTCATGGGAATAATGGCTTGCAAATGTTGCCTGCAAAGAAACAACCTCATTCCAGGGAATTCCAAAAAAAGTGATAGGACAACAACCCTAAGAAAAGGAGAAATCGGTAGGACATTCAGAGCTTCCTCATGAATTCCACCAGATCAGTCTCGCTGTCAATACCCATCTTCTGACGAAGGCGCTGGCGGCTCTTGTTGATCCCGGCAAGGGTAATGTTCATCAGCCGGGCGATCTCCTTTGAACTCAGATTCATCCTGAGATACGCACAGAGCCGGAGGTCATGCTGTGTGAGTTCAGGATATTGTCTCTCCAGTTTGATAAACAATCCCTCATGCACCTCCTGAAAATGCAATTTAAAGCTCTCCCAGTCTTGATCAGCATCGAGATTAGACTGCACGATATGCGCCATCTCGGAATAGATGGCCTGTAAATCCGGGTTATCCCTGTTGCCTGACTTTTTAAGCACTTCCGGAAGCATTCCCAGTATCTCGTTTTTCTGCATCATGCGAAGGGTAATAGCCGAAAGTTCCCGCGCCCTGTATTCCAGCTTTTCAGCCTGGAGGCGGCTAAGCTCCTGTTCGGCATAAACCTTCTCCTCCAGTAACTCCTGCTCCAGATCCTTCTTCTTCAAAGCCATCTCTTTCAATGCCTTTTCCCTTTCCAGCAGCTCGTTGCTCTTTTGAAGGGTCTTACTTTTAAGGTTGAGATTGCGCATCAGCAGGAAGGATATGAATAGGATTGCGACCACCAGAACGAGCAAAGCAATGATGAAATACAGCCTGGTGCGGTTGTTATATTCCGTGATCTCCAGCTCCTTTTTCAGAAGAGCGTTTTCTGCTTCCTTAGCCCGGGTTTCATACCTGGTTTGAATCTCGCTTATATTCTTCAGGTTTTTCTCACTCAGGATTGAATCCTTCAACAGGGTGAAACCCCTGAAATGTTCCAGCGCTTTACGGTAGTTACCCTGTGCTTCATATACTTCGGACAAAATGCGCTCATTATCCTGCATGCAGGGTTTCATCCACATCTCCTTCGCCAGTTCATTGCTTTTGTTGCAATATTCAATAGCCTTGCCATAGTTTTTCTGTAACCGGAAAATATCGGCCAGCGATTGGTAAACTGTAGCCTCTCCCTTCCGGTCCCGGGTCTTCTGGTAAATCTCAAGCGCCTGCCGGAAAAATCCGTCGGCTTCTCCTAACCGGTCCAGGTTCTTGTATACCACTCCGATATTATGAAGCTGGTTACCCTGCCACTGCAGGTTCCCGGTTTCACGGCTGAGGGCCAGTGCCCGGAAATAGTAGTCAAGTGCCTTCCCGTATTGCTTCATGTCGGCATATATGATGGCCAGGTTATTCAGGGAGGCGGAGATACCCGTCTTCTCATTGGTCTGCTCCCGGATCCCCAGGGCTTTGTAATAATACTCCACCGCTTTGTCCGGATTATTGATCCGCCGGTATACCGTCCCGATATGATCAAGGATCCTGGCCTGGTTCTTCGGATTGTTCAGGGCCGTCTGGATGTCGAGCGCCTGCTGATAGGCGATGACCGCTTCGGGATAATTTCCTGTCTGCAGGTTGATGTAACCCATGTTCACGTAAACGGCCGACTGTATATGCCTGTTTTCCGTTGCTTCCGCCCACCGGAGCGCTTCGTTCAGGTACTCCCTGGCCTTTTCATAGTCGCCACCCTCGCGGTATGCAGAACCGATCATGTTGAGGATTTGCGCTTTTGAAGTATCATGGGCAGTCAGAAGCGCCTTTTGCAAACTATCGGCTCTCGTCTGAAGTGATTCCCTTAACTGAGCAGCAGCCATAATCGGCAGCAGAAACACTGCAAACAATGCCATCAGGAAAAGATGGCACTGCAACCTTCTACCGGTCAAACTTACCATACATCGGCATAATTCAAACTGAATGTAAATATAATAAAACAATCGTTTCTCTCCCATTTCATGACTAACATCGAACCAAAAGTCATCGGCCGGCTAATCACACTTACAAAATTTTATCTCACACCTGCCGTCAAAATATCTACACT
Source organism: uncultured Prolixibacteraceae bacterium (assembly GCA_964457665.1). Classification (GTDB taxonomy): domain Bacteria; phylum Bacteroidota; class Bacteroidia; order Bacteroidales; family FEN-979; genus CAYWHQ01. Next base: position 4,085 of record CAYWHQ010000213.1, read on the forward strand.
TACCAATAGTTAATTTTATATATGTTACTTCCTGAATATTTTTGCCGGCAAAAAGAAGTAAAATGAAAAAGATATCAGCAATTTTATTGATTGTCGTTGCGCTCTCCTCCTGCCGGAAAACAATGGATGAAGTGACGCCTGATGTTCCCGCTCCGGCCAGCATGTCGGAACTGCAGGTTTCCCCTGAATTCAACTGGCAGACGACCCGCGATGTAACCCTGGTTGTTAAAGGCTTCGTCAATGGCCTTATTGAAGTAACTTCTGCGGAAAAAGGGGTTTACCACCGGGCATTTCTCATGCAGGGACAATCACACACGCTTCAGTTCAGCGTGCCGGCCTATGAGGATGCTGTTCTGCTTAATTATATGGGTCAAAAAGTGGAGATGAAGCTTACGGGCAGCAAACTCACTCATGAATTCAAACTGCAGTAAACCCACCTTTCTTAAATCAGAAACAACCATGAAAAACATATTCATTCATCTCCTTAAATCAGGAAAGATCTTCCCGGGCCTGCTATTGCTCCTGATCATGACAAGCCTTCCGCTGCTTTCCCCGGCACAAGCCTACATTCTGAACCTCCAGTCGAATACCCTGAGTTTTACGAACGCTCAGCGCACGGTACTTGTCAACACCGGAAACAGCGGAAGGGAAAGCGGTTCTGTTCACAAGTACAGCAATGTGATCACCAAGGATGGAATCACGGTGTACGCGAAATTGACCATCCTGCAGAAAAACAACGCCACCATCACAAATTTCGATGATGATGCCATTACAGGTGAAATGCACAGGTTCCAGCCCAGGATCGGCGCCGGTTCAGGTGGCGGATATGTTCTGTACCAGCTCGAATTCTTCAACACGGCCAACGACCTTCCGGTATTCATGTATAATTATTTCATGACAGGTTTTGATATTGATGGCGACAATAGTTCCGACCGGGAATATGTTGAAGTTGGAGGCTACACCAGCTACCAGGTCAGCACAGCCTGTGAGTTGACCATCACCACCAACAGCACCACCGGCCGCACCAAATTTTTTGGCATAAGCTACAGTCTGTCGGGCGTTACGTTTGAGAACAAGGCATCGTTCATCGCGAACTTCCTCAATGCGAACAACAAGATAACCTTCGTGCTGGGCCAGTCGGGTGCCAATACGGAACGGTATTATTCCGTACAGTTCGGTGTACCCGGCGGAGTATTTACCGGCGGAACCATCACTGTGCCCAATCCGCTTCCCCTCGCCATCGATGACTACGGCACACCGGTAAACAGCGCCACGGGTGGCATTGCGGTCGGAAATGTGTTGGACAACGACCTGTTCAACTCCAACCCGATCGATCCCAATTCCGTGAATATCAGCCTTATCAATGCCGCTTCCGATCCCGGCATCGTCCTCAATACAGCTACGGGCGAGGTTACAGTTGCCCCCGGAACTCCGGGAGGTGATTATACTCTGGATTACCAGATCTGTATGAAATCGGCTCCTTCCGACTGTGATGTCGCGACGGTTTTTGTGACTGTCCTCCAGGCAGACCTGGCCGTGACCAAAACAGTTAATCCTTCGGTTGTTACAGCCGGGCAGGATATCATCTACACGATCACCGTGCAAAATAATGGTCCAACTGCAGCCACCGGCGTCACCGTGCAGGACGTACTTCCTGCCGAACTGAACCTGGTCAGTGCAAATCCGCAGGCAGGCACCTCCTGGAACGCTCCTGTCTGGACCATCGGCAACCTGGCAAACGGGTCCACGGTCACCATGACCATTGTAGCGACTGTCAATGCCACCTACT
>CAYWHQ010000214.1:0-5872 GCA_964457665.1 uncultured Prolixibacteraceae bacterium
GCCACCTGGAACGGCATTCCCTATCCGGGAGAGAATATCTTCATTCATTGTATCTATTTCTCCGATACCCTTCACGGGTGGATGGGCGGCAGCCCGCATGCCATTGTACACACTTCCGATGGCGGTTACACCTGGGAGCAGGCAGCCGTTGATTCCTCCATCCTGGGATTTTTCCCCGTGCTCTGTATGAAGTTTTTCAATGCCCGTCACGGGTATGCTGCGGGTGGGATGTTCGATATCGCCGGGGTCATCTGGAGCACACACGACAGCGGGAAGACCTGGCAGGTAATTCCGCCTGAAGAGGCCCCGGCCGACGAAGTCAGGGGACTGCATACCTATGATTCCATGCATGTAATCGGTGCCGGTGGCGATCCTGACTTCGGTTATGGGGTTGGGATGATCCGGACCACCAACGGAGGCGCCAACTGGGTGTATGATGAGATCGGGATTCAGGGTACAACCTTCGATATCGATTTCAGGACGCCTAAAGAGGCCTGGGCGCCGCTGGGGCCTAAACGTACCATCATTTTCAGCCTCGACAGCGGTAATACCTGGACCGAGATACCCACCGCCGGAAATACCGTTATAACCGATATTACCTTCCCCGACTCGCTGCATGGATACGCGGTTGGCAGAGATGGCGCCATTCTCCGGTATATTCCACCGTTCCATCCGGGCATCATGCCCCTTCCCGGCTATAACGGCGAAGCAGCGGCGATGAACTGCTTCCGGAGAGGAGACCGGTTGGTTTACGAGTTACGGGTTACAGAAGAAGGAAGCGGTTGGTTTGAACTTATGGATGTTTTCGGACAGGTGGTCTGCAGGGAACAGGAGCGTTCCTTTCAACCGGGGGTAGTAACCGGATCCCCGGATTCAGGAAACCTGCGTGATGGCGTTTATATAGCAAGGTTTATCTTTCATCACGGAGGAGGATACACCAAACCCCTTATCATCATCCGGAAAGTGATGAAATGATCGCTTCTGGAACATTTATTGGTGTGGTTTAGAAGCTGTCAATAAACAACAAGCTTCTTGCATGATGACCTTTCACCGGACTTCGCATAGATGAGATAGACTCCGGGTGTCAGTCTCTTTCCGCCGGATTGGCCGGAGAGCTCGAAACAATGCCGGTGGTTCCCTTCAGGGACCGCGATCGTGATGACCTCACCCTGAATTCTGCCGAAAAGGTCGGATATCCATAGGGTGGTCTTCTCATTTTGCTTGATTTTGACCGAAACGCATGTCAGGCCTTGTGCCGGATTGGGAGCGACCGAAAACTCCGGTTCAGCGGACATAATTTCACCGGAATGATAGAAGATGGAGAAATCCAGCGGCCGGGTCCAGATCTGGTAGTTTCCGGTGCTGTTGTCCATCCAGACCGGGATAATCCGGCCGGGGGTGGAGGTAAGGTCGATGTTGTCGCCCTGGTAACCCTGGCCGAGGCCCCCGATGGGAGTCGGCTTGAAGTTGTGGTCGCTGATTTCATATTCCTTCCAGGTGTCGCCGCCATCCGGCGACCGGGCCAGGAAAACACCTGTGGAGTCGCTCGTTGTAAGGCGGTCGTCGTAAAAGATCACGTTTATTGCACCGTATTTATCCACATGGACGGAAGGAAAATACTGTATTTTGCCATTGTTGAGAGGATCCTGGTTTACCCGGATGCCGGGCGACCAGGTCGCCCCCGCGTCGGTGGACCGGTAAAGGATGATATCAGGATCGTTTCCTGCCGGCAGTAATCCCTTCTGGCCTGTCACGATATAGATCCACCCCCTGCGGGGCCCATGGGTGGTGTCGGCATCAATCCCGGGTAGTCCGTTTACGCGTATGTTGGCTTTTTCGGGGAGTATCCCGTTTATACCGCTTATCGGGAACGCCTCTTCCGTTACCACCCAGCTTTCACCCCCGTTGCCGGAAACCGCGAAACCGGTCAGGATCTCCCGGAAGGGCGGGTCAACAGTCACGCCGGCCCACGCAGCATAGATCTCGCCTGCCGGTCCGATGGCCAGGTCGCCCCCGGCGCTCCGACGGGCGGGGTTGTTGACAGGTGAAGGTACTGACCAGGTATGCCCTCCGTCATCGGTATGTGATAGCATAAGCGGGAAGGGATCGGCAAACCGGATCCAGGCCGCGTAGCTTCTGCCCAGGAAGGGACTCCCTGAAATGGCGTCGGTGGCCAGAGAGGCCCGCTCCAGATCGTCGGTGGAGATGACACGCTGTGCCGACCAGGTAGTACCGTTGTCGTTGGAATAGTGTGAATAGAGACCATTGAACGGAGGCCTTCCCAGCCTTGTAAGGATAAAGGTCCCGTTTTTGTCGATGACGATACCCGGATCGCCCCCGTGAAAATCAACCAGTTCTCCGGTGCAGGTGTCGTTACCCTGCCAGGTTAACCCGCCGTCGCCGGAGGTATAGATCCCTTCGCTGACGAAGAATGGAATAAAGGTAAGCGTATTGCAGGAGGAAAATATCCGGTTCGGGTCGGCCGGGCTGCGGACAATGAAAACCTCGGTTTGAGAGACATTACCGGGATGAATGCGAAAACTTTTTTCGGATGGGATGGGAACATATCCGCCTGATAATTGTGCCTGGCCTGGCAGAGATATGATACTCAGATAAAGTGAAAATAAAAAAATCTTTTCTGATGGGTTACACATACGTTTGATCTTTATTGCCGGTTTTTTCAGAAACGGTATCCGAGGTTAATGCTGCAGAACCAGTCCCTGGGGGCGCCGGCTTCGTAAAACCTCCCGTCGGCGGAGTTGGTATTGGTGAATCCTACGTAAATGATATTTAAAAGGTTGTTGATACCGGCCGACAACTGCAGGTTAAAACCTCCGAAGGTCATATCCGCCCCGATCACTGAATTGAACAGGTTATAGGCACCCGTCTTGTCGCTGTTGGCATCGTCGACCCACATTCCGCTGATGCCCTGGAAACTAACTCTTCCGAACAGACTGATCTGCTTAATGACCGGCCAGTTATACGACAACGCCAGGTAAATGTTGTTCCTGGGCACACTGGGAGCAATATTTCCCGAGAAATCGCGATGTTCCTGAACAATGTTGCCCGATGTGTCGATTTCTATCGTCAGGGCGTCGTAGGTGCTGTACCGGAAATGTGACCAGGTATAGGACCCCTGGAAGTTGAAGTTCCGGAGAATCTCGACCCGCGCGCCGAGTTCAAGACCAAGGCGATGCGTAACGGCAGCGTTTCGGTAATAGACATCCCCGAAAACCTCATAGGGGACGATCTCATCGTTGACCTGGATGAAAAATGCAGTGATCTCATACAGGAACTTCCTGAAAAACCTGGCAGCGTCAGGTCGTACCAGCGTCCCCTTCGAACCCAGTTCAAAATTGTCGGAGACCTGTGGTTTCAGATCCTGGTTGAAAAGATAGGCCGGATCCGGACTGTCCAGCTCATTGTTGGCCGGGCTGTCAAAACTTTTTCCGTACGATCCATATACCGATAGCCATGGAGTGGCCTTGAAATTCAGCGCCAGTTTAGGCGTGAAACCGGGAAACCTGCGCCAGTCATCCCTCGAAGGGGTAGTCTCCTCGGTTTGATGATACTTTACATAATCGTACCGTCCGGTCAGCAGGATAAATAGCCTCGAGGGTATGATCTCAAAATTATCGGAAAAATAAAATCCCTGGTTGACAATGTTCTCAGCCATGAGCTGTTCGATCTGGTCGCCCTTCTGACCGCCGATATTTTTGTAATTTTCGATCCTGGCGGGTTGAGCATAAAGGTCGGTGCCCACAGAGAGCTCATTCGTACGTTTCCCGATCCTGCTTTTATTGATATACCGGGCACTAAATCCAAGGCCATACCGGTTGATGATGCGGTAATCGCGGGCTGTACGGTGAAAATACTTGATGGTGCCATAGCCGGTCAGTTCAACGCTGTTGTTCCGGGTTTTTCCAAAGTCCCCATGATACCGGATACCTACCCTTCCTTTTGTGGTGATCCTTTTTTCGTCGCGGTCGACCGAACGTTGACTGGCTTGCCATGGATCGGCTTCAAACTCAGCTTTGGTGAGCGACCCGGGCAGGCGGATCATTCCGTCGACAAAATAGCCCAGAACTTTCAGGCTCGAATACCGGGATGGTTTTACCTCGGCCAGAAAAGTGCCAATGTTCCAGTTTTCAGTATTATGCGCACGGTATCCATCGTAATTGACGTAGCTGTAGGCGGCAAGCCCGCCGTAGTGTTCGGTCCGGATACCTGCCTTGATGCCGTTTTTTCGTAAGCCGAAGGAACCGAAATTGTTGTACTGCGATATAAATGAACGGTCGAAATCCAGGTCGTTGAAGAAGTTCACCACCCCGCCCGGAGCATTGGTATATAGTGAAGATGCATTTCCCTTGACCACTTCAATCCTGCTTATGGTATTGAAATCGAGCGCTTCCAGCCGGGTTTGTCCGTCGGGTTCCGATTCAGGCAGATCGTCGAGCAGGATCCGGACCCCCCTGACACCGGAGTTTGAACGACTCCCGAATCCGCGAATGGAGAACCTGACATCATGATCGCCATACCTTGACTGCAGAAACAAACCGGGGACACCGGAAAGCATGTCGTTTGATCCTACCTTTCGGTCGTACTGGTATGAATTGTAGTTGAGCCGGACTACTGAGTAGGGGATGTCGATGATCCGTTTGGGAGCCCGGGTGGCGGTAATCACCACCTCGTCGAGCAGCTGAAAGGTAGAATCAGGCATTTGATTCGTTGCCTTTTCATCTTCCTTCTGGGCATAGACTTGCTGGAGCATCATCAGAAAAAGAAGAAAGAGTGTGAATCCTTTCATAAGGCCGTAGGATTGGGTCTATAAAGATAGGTTTTATTGTTATACAGGCAGTTTTCAGGTAAACTTTTCAGACACCGGCTTCTCCTGCCCGGTAACGCAGAGGAATGGAAGGTGGTTGAAATTCATCTTCAACCATCCTCTTTTGCCCTTCTTTTGTTAATTTTGCTAAAAACAGAAAAAATGAGACAATTCTCCCTGGCACTCATGATTCTTTCCTGTCTTCCGGTCTTTCTCCGGGCTGGTGTAGTTCCGCTGAAAGATGGCGATATTCCTGGACTGGTTGCGGGTTCTTCAAGTCAATACACCGGGGATGATTTTCTGCAGTACAGAGGGAGTGATGCAGGTCTTTATCTGGAATATGGTTTTAAGAATCTTCTGGTTCAACAGCTGATGCTTGGCAATGAGGAATTCAGGCTCGAAATTTTTGAGATGGATTCTCCGGAAGCCGCCTACGGGGCATATTCGGTTTCGGTAGTGCGCTGCAATTTCAGAGATACAATTGCTGACCATGATTGTCAGAGCCGCTTCCACTACCTTGCCGCCCATGGGAACCTCTTTATTCATATCACATCGGTCTCCGGAAATCCGCGGATAGGATCCCAGCTGCTTTCCATAGCAGGTGCTGTGATCCGTTCGAACCCGGCGGCTCCTTTTACGCTGCCGGAGGTCTTTTCACAAGGCAGGATCCAGACATCCGGTAAAATGATCTACTTCGCAAAAGGCGCCATTGGATTGCAGAATTGTCCCTTCCCTTGGCAGGATTTGATGTTTGGCGTGCGTTTTTCCATGTATGCGACGCTGATCCCTGATCAGTGGGGCGATATCTTCTTTGCCCGTATTACCTTCCGGGAACCCGGCGACATGAACAGGTTTCTTAAAGCAGCGGGGCTTATGGAACTTAATACCCCGATATCCTCGAAACTGAACGCCGGAATTTTCAGAGAGTATCAGACCACCTCCGGGCCGCTGACCATCCTTTTCCTGCAAAGCCAGCAGACCATCTCCATCCGGCAGGTGACGGGCGGATTCTGAGCAATTATTTTGTAAGGCCGAGTCCTTCCCGCG
>CAYWHQ010000215.1:0-3602 GCA_964457665.1 uncultured Prolixibacteraceae bacterium
TTATCCGGAAGGCTGTATTGTATATTTTACCCCCGGAGACGCCACTGACCTGGCTGAAAAAATATTATATGTCATGCATCATCCCGGGCAGGTACCGGTTCTGACCGCAAACGCCCTTTCAGCTTACCGGAATTACCGCTGGGATATCATGAAGGAAAGATATCTTAATCTCATACGTGATATTGCCTGAAACCAGAACATATGCTTTGGAAATCACAGCAAAATAAACGGATTGCACAACTGACCGACTTTCTCGCGTCGCTGGTGCTGATACACCTGGGATACATTCTCTGGGAACAATACTCCCCGCTTGGAAAGCCCTTTCCTTTTTCAGGCAGCAGGGAAGTGCTGACCCAGCTTAACTTTTTATCGGTGTTTTTCGCGGTGGTTTATGTAATCTGTTTTGATCTTTTCGAAGCCTATAACCAGAAGCGGTTCACCTCGCTCGTCAATGAATACACCGTTGTGTTCAGATCTGTGCTCATCGGTTCGCTGATCAACATCGCCGTGTTGTTCCTGTTGAAGCTGGGGGATGTACCCCGGACCCTTATTCTGACCTCAGTGCTGGTGGTTTTTCCGGGGCTGATCCTGGAAAAAACCTTTATGTTTTTTGTGGCGGGGATCGTCAGGGAGACACAACCGACCAGAAAAGTTCTGATCATCGGGACACCGGAAATGATGGAAACGTTACTCCGCGCCATCCGGAAGCGCGATATCCTTGGGATAGAGGTCGCGGGTATTCTTGTTCCGCAGCGGACGGAATCCACTGAAACCGGGATTCCGGCGGAACTGGTATATGGCACCTACGACGACCTTGAAAAATGTCTGAAGGAGCTGAATCCCGAGGAGGTGATCATCACCCCGTCGGCAGGCGATATGCCGAGGATAGGCTGGGTGATGGAGGAGTGTGAAAAGGTGGGGGTACAGATAAGGATGATATCGGACCTGATGACCCGGGTTGCCCGCAATGTCACAGTCGACAACGTGGAGGGCATCAACATCATCTCCTATTATCCCTGCCAGCGTTCGAACGTGGAGCGGCTGATCAAGCGGATTCTTGATTTTTCGATGGCATTTATACTCATCCTTCTCCTTTTGCCTTTGTTACTGCTGATCTCGGTCATGATCATGTTTCAGGATGGATGGCCTGTCCTGTACACATGGAAGGTGATGGGATACAACCGTCGTCCGATCACCAGCTGGAAGTTTCGCACCATGTACAGGAATGCCGACGAGATGAAGAAGGAGTTGCTGAAATATAATGAAATGACAGGTCCGATGTTCAAAATGGAGAATGACCCACGGGTATTCCCTGTGGGAAAGCTCCTCCGGAAGTACAGCCTGGATGAACTTCCGCAGCTTTTCAGCGTGCTGACCGGTGATCTCAGCCTGGTCGGGCCGCGTCCTCCCCTGCAGTACGAATACCGGGAGTTTGACCTGTGGCACCGGCGCAAACTGAGTGTTAAGCCTGGTATGACCTGTTTATGGCAGATCTCCGGCAGAAATGAAATCAACGATCTGGACGAGTGGGTTCGCCTGGATCTTATGTATATTGACAACTGGTCTCTTCTGCTCGACCTGAAGATTTTGCTGAAAACAGCATGGGTGGTCGTCAGGGGGACGGGAAAATAACAGTAACATCATGCAGATTCTGATCACCGGGGGAGCGGGTTTCATCGGTTCACACACGGCCGACCGGCTCCTGTTGCTAGGCCACCAGGTGCGTATTCTTGACTCGCTGCGCCTCCCCATCCATCTTAAGGGATTCCCTTCTTATCTTGATAAAACCAGGGTCGAGTTCATTTACGGCGACGTGCGCGACCGGCAGGTCATGGAGTATGCCATGAAGGGTTGTGACGTGGTTTATCATCTTGCCGCATACCAGGATTATCTTCCCGACTACAGTACCTTTACCCATATCAACGCATTCAGCACGTCGATGATCTTCGAGATCATCGAATCGCTCGGGTTGCCCGTGAAGAAGGTGATCACTGCCTCGTCGCAGGCGGTGATGGGCGAAGGCAGATACCGGTGCGAAACCCACGGCCTCTTTTATCCCGGATTGCGGACCGACGAACAACTGCGCAGGGGGATGTGGGAGCATGTTTGTCCGCAATGCGGCACACCCGCCCGGATGGAGCTATCGGACGAAACGGTGATCCATCCCCAGAACCCTTATGGCATGTCGAAATATATGCAGGAGATGCTCACGGTAAACCTGGGCAGACGGATTGGTGTACCTTCTGTCGCCATGCGCTATTCGATTGTCCAGGGGGCCCGGCAAAGCCTTTACAATGCCTACTCTGGCGCCTGCCGCATTTTCTCTCTTTGCGCATTCTTTGATAAGCCTATGCCTGTTTACGAGGATGGCCGGTCGGTCCGCGATTTCGTCAACATCCATGATGTGGTGGACGCCAACGTACTGGTCATGGAGCGGCCGGAGGCCGACTATGGGGTCTTCAATGTAGGCGGAGATAAAGGATTGACGGTGTCGGAATTTGCCGCTGCGGTCAATCAGGGATTCGGGAAGGAAGTTCCCGTTCAGATCAATGGCGAATACAGGTTTGGCGATACCCGGCACATCTTCTCCGACACGTCGCGGCTGAGGGCACTGGGCTGGAGTCCTAAAAGGGAGGTTTCCGACAGCATCAGGGAGTACAAGCAGTTTCTGGAACAACAGATGGATCTGGAAGATATACTTGATTATGCCGGGGAGAAGATGAGATCTCTGGGGGTAATCAGAAAAGCAAACGTATGATCATTTCACAAACACCTTTGCGCATCAGCTTTGTGGGCGGCGGAACCGACCTTCGGTCCTATTACTCCCGGCGGCCCGGGATGGTGCTGAGCAGCGCCATCGACAAATATATTTTCGTGATCGTCTCCGAACGGTTCGACAACAAGATCTATATCAATTATACCAAGAAAGAGATCGTGGACGATGTTTCGGAGATATCCCATGAGTTGGTCAGGGAAGCGATGATCCGTACCGGAATCCGCCGGGGGGTTGAGATCACCATGCTGGCCGACATTCCGTCGGCCGGATCCGGTCTTGGTTCCTCTTCCACACTGACGGTTGGATTGCTCAATGCCCTGTACAGTTTCAAAGGCGAGCAGGTCACTGCTGGCCGGCTGGCGGCAGAAGCCTGCGAGATTGAGATAGGGATCCTGGAAAAGCCCATCGGGAAGCAGGATCAATATATTGCTGCGTTTGGCGGATTGAAAAAGATCATTTTCCATCCCGACGAAACGGTGCAGGTGGTTAGCCTTGAGACCTCGTCGGAGATGCGCATGAAACTGGGATCAAACCTTTTATTGCACTTCACCAACATCACCCGCAGCGCCGACCATATCCTCACGGAACAGAACAACAGGGCCGGTGAGAACGAAGCACTCCTGGAGGAGATGGCTGCCCTCGTTCCGTTGCTTGAGAATCGATTCCGTAATGGGGATATCGATGCTTTTGGCGAATTTCTCCGGATCAACTGGGATATGAAAAAGAGACTGGCATCGGGGATCACCCGCAGGGAGATTGACGAGATGACAGAGGTGGCCGCTTTATCCGACGCTACCGGTTTCAAGATCGCCGGGGCCGGGGGCGG
>CAYWHQ010000215.1:3612-5871 GCA_964457665.1 uncultured Prolixibacteraceae bacterium
ACCCACCCCGCCCCCTCCCCCCCCCCACCCCCCCCCCACCCCCCCCCGCCCCGCCCCCCCGCTTTTCTGCTCAGCTATGTACCAAGAAACGATCAGGACAGGTTCCGTAAGGGGATGCAATCTTACCAGGAGCTCCCCTTCATGCTGGACCCCTTCGGTTCGCGCATCCTTTTCAACTGGAGGCGATACAATTCCCGAATCCCATAAACACACAACCCATGAAAGAATTTGCACAAGCCTATCTCCATGACCTGATCCAGGCACTGAACCTCACCCACTTCGAAAAACTCAGGCAGGTGGCAGAAAACATTCTGCGTGTGCGGTCACGGGGTGGAACGGTCTACCTGATGGGTAACGGAGGCTCAAGCGCCACGCCGTCGCACTCAGCAGGCGATTGGACCAAGGAGCTGGGTATCAGGGCAATCTGTCTGTCGGATAATACCCCGTTACTGACTGCCTACGCGAACGACACGGAATATGCCAATATTTTCAAGGGCCCGCTGGAAACGTTTCTCCGCGAAGGAGACCTGATCCTCGCCTACAGCGGAAGCGGGAACTCTCCGAATGTGATCAGGGCATGCGAATACGCCAGGACCATGCATGTGCCGGTCATCGGATTTACCGGGAATTATGCCGGAAAAGGCGGCGGGAAACTGGCGGAGATCGCCGATATTGCCCTGGTCGCCCCGACCCTGTCGATGGAGCGGATTGAAGACATTCACCTGATCTATAATCACATTATCAAGGAATATATCAAGTCAGAACTCTCCTCCGGATCATGAAAGCTATTCTTCTGGCAGCGGGTACCGGAACACGCCTCCAGCCCATCACCCTGACCACGCCGAAATGTCTGGTCCCCGTGAACGGTGTTCCCATGATGGAATATTGGTTCAGACTTTTCCGGCGACATGGAATCAACGAGATCCTGATCAATCTGAACCACCTGCCCGTGCAGGTGGAGGCGTTTGTAAATCAAAACGCCGGTGACCTCAAAGTAACCCTGGTATATGAGCATGAGCTTTTGGGAAGTCTGGGTACACTCATCGCGAACAGAGATTTTTTCAGCCATGGAGAGGATCTGTTTATTCTTTACGCAGATAATCTGACCAATGTTGATCTTTCGCGAATGCTGCATTTTCACAGGGCCGGAGGCAGATGCTTCACCATGGGGCTTTTCCGCACCAATAATCCCAGTGGCTGCGGTATCGCGACCCTCGATATGGATCAAACCATTACCGCCTTCACGGAAAAGCCGGAACACCCAGCATCCGATCTGGCAAATGCCGGAATATATATTACCAACAACCTGGTATTCAACTACCTTCCAGATAACCTTCCTCCGAAGCCCGACATCGGCTTTCACCTTCTTCCGCGGCTTCAGGGGGTTATGAAAGGGTATTACATCCCTGATTTTCTGATTGATATAGGAACCATCCAAAATTTAAACCTCGCCCATGAAATCATCGCAAATAACCCGGATCTTTTCCAGTCTTAAAGGGATCATCCTTTTTCTGCTGATCAGTCTTTCGACCATCGGCGTCTGGAAGTTGCTGAACATTGATTCCTTCATCTTTCCTCACATCACGGGATTCACCGATATCCTCGGGAAAATCGAGATCACCCTCTCCTACTGGTTCCTGAAGATATTTTTCCAGGAATGCATCTCCCTCGACGGAGATACCATTTATCATGTCAACGGCAGCGCCATCACCATGATGATCGGATGCAACGGTCTCAAGCAGATGATCCAGTGGAACCTGATCATGATCCTTTACCCGGGGTTCTGGAGCAAAAAGGCATGGTATCTTCCGCTCTCCACCCTGGTGCTTTTCGTAGCCGCCGTCATTCATTTCATTGCACTTGCCATGGTGGTCTTTCTGCAACCCGACTGGTTCGATTATGCCCACAGCCACGTGACCCGGTGGTTCTTCTTCGCGGTTTTCTTCTTCCTGTGGGTTTACTGGGAGGAACGGATCACTGCCCGAAAAAAAACAGTATAATGTTTGGGTGAAATTTTTCTGATTGGAAAATTCTAACATATTTTCACCTTAACTTTACAACCCTGAAGGCATACTTGCTGTCATTATACCAAACCGACCGTTTATGTTGCGTGATTTGCTGAAGCTGGTGTTTCCCCTGTCGATTCTTTTGCTTTCGATGCAGCAGACCCGCTCGCAGACGGATACGGATTTCTGGTTTGTTGCTCCGGAGATCACCGAAAGTCACGGAGATACCGGATTATGGTTGCGGCTGACCACA
>CAYWHQ010000216.1:0-5826 GCA_964457665.1 uncultured Prolixibacteraceae bacterium
CTGGCAAAAAAACTAACGGGAGGAAAAGTCTGGGTTTCAATGATGATCTGCCATCATACTAAGTAAAAAAATAACCAACTTCAGAAAATCCTTAATACAATAGAAAATCTAACCATTAACCCTGTGCCCTGAGCCCTGAGCCCTGAGCCCTGAGCCCTGTGCCCTGAGCCAACCCATGCCCAACCCTAAACCCTATACCCTCCTGCTGATCAATCCCGCCAACAAATCGGGAAGCGGGTTCATTGTCAACAAGGATACGCGGTATCAGCCGCTGGCGCTCGGGATTATTGCCGCGCTCACGCCTCCGGATTGGAAAGTGAAGATCATCGATGAAAATTTCAGGGAGTTCAGGTATTATGAGGCGGATCTGGTGGGTTTCACGGCATTCAGTTCCACCGTCGCCCGTGCCTATGAACTGGCGGCCCTTTACCGGGAAAAAGGAATTCCAACGGTGATCGGGGGCATTCATGCCTCGATGCGCCCGGAGGAGGCAGCTGAGTATGTTGATACCGTTGTCATTGGTGAAGCCGAGTCGGTATGGCCGGAGGTGATCCGCGATTTCAAAACCGGAAGCCTGAAGAAGACCTACAAGGGCTCGCTCACCAGCATGATCCGTTCGCCGCAGCCAAGGCGGGAGTTGTTTCATCCGGGTTATGTGTTTGCATCGATCCAGACAACGAGGGGTTGTCCTATGAACTGCGATTTCTGCTCGGTTACTGCCTTCAACGGGGCTCATTACCGGTATCGCCCTATCAGCGAGGTAATGGACGAGATGGAGACCATTCCGCAAAGAAATATCTTTATTCTCGACGACAACATTGTTGGGAACACACGTCAGGCGCAGGAACGTGCCATCGATCTATTCAAAGCAATGATTGACCGTGGCATAAAGAAGGACTGGATCGGACAGGCCTCGCTGAATGTTGCCGACAATGAGGAGGTTCTGAAATATGCCGCCCGAAGCGGGTGCCGGATGCTCTTTATCGGTATTGAATCCGAAAGGGAGGATCAGCTTCAGGGGGCCAATAAAAAGCTGAACCTGAAGATGGGGGTCAGATCCTATAACGAGGTCTTCCGGAAGATGCACAAATACGGGATTGCCGTGATTGCCGGGTTCATTTTCGGATGGGAGAACGATACCCGGGAGACCATCGACCACCGGGTGACTTTCACCAGAAAGTGTCATGCCGATTCGATCCAGTCGACCTTTATGACCCCTTTACCCGGCACCCGGCTGTTCGATCGGCTGACGCGTGAAGGGAAGATTGTGCTCAATAATTACCCGGCCGACTGGAAGCATTACGGTTACGAGTCGCTTGTCTTCACCCCCGACCATATGGACCGTAAGGAGATGCAGGCTTATATTTTCAAGGTTGTGGATAAAGTGTACAATCCCTTCTTCCTTAAGGTCAGGATGCTCAGAACCTGGTGGAGGACCCGCAGTTTCATCACGGCGTACTGGTCCTATATGAGCAACTGGAATTACCGGGCCATGGCATTCGGGGATATTCCCAGACCCCGGAACCTGCTTATCGGCGGACAAAAAAAACGCAGAAGGAAATGAGAAAGAAGACACTCCTTCTGATTAACCCGGTCAATCCCCTGCGGCCCGGTTTTCTGATCAACCGTGCGACCCGTAACCAGCCGCTGGGACTGGGGATCATTGCCGCATTGACTCCTTCCGACTGGAAGATCAAGCTGATCGATGAAAATTTCAGGCAATTCAGGTATTATGAAGCGGATCTGGTGGGTATTACAGCCTTTACCAGCCAGGCCCCGCGGGCGTACGAAATAGCGCGGATATACAGGGAAAAGGGTATTCCGACGGTTATGGGCGGCATCCATGCCTCCATGATGCCGGAGGAGGCAGGAAGGTTTGTCGATGTCGTGGTTAAAGGGGAGGCAGAACCGGTTTGGTCCGAGGTGCTGCGCGATTTCGGGTCGGGAAAAATGAAAAACCTTTATATAAGCAACATCAGTAAGGATATTCATCAACCTAAACCGAGGCGTGATCTTTTTCATCCGGGGTATTTGTCTGCTGGGATCCAGACTAGCCGCGGATGTCCCCTGAACTGCAGTTTCTGCAGTGTATCGGCCTTCAATGGCCAGCATTACAGGTTCCGTCCGATTGATGATGTATTGGACGAACTGGAAGAGATTCCGCAGAAATACATTTTTTTCATCGACGACAACATCATTGGACACACCCGAACCTCCAGGGAACGAGCAAAACAGCTTTTCGAGGGGATCATCCGGAGAGGGATAAAAAAATACTGGATCTCACAGTCATCTGTCAATTTTGCAGAGGATAAAGATCTGCTGAAGCTGGCACACCGCAGCGGCTGTAAAATGATATTCCTCGGGATTGAATCTGAAACCGAGGAGAATCTCATGGAAGCCAATAAAAAACTTAATCTCAAAACAGGCATTGAGAATTACCGGAAGATTTTCCGGACCATAAACCGTCATGGAATAGGTACCATTGCCGGGCTTATCTTCGGATGGGACACCGATACCCCCGAAACCATTTTAGCCAGGGCTCGTTTTGCCGAACGTTGCGGCGCCGATTCATTTCAGACCTCCGTACTGACTCCTCTTCCGGGGACATCTTTGTTTGAGAAGATCACGTGTGAAAAGAGACTGATTTATCATAATTTTCCGCAAGACTGGGAGCGGTACGACTATTTCGAACCTACGATCACCCATCCGGTGATGGAGACATCGGCGCTGGATGCGGTGATCGAAAGGGCTAAAAAAAGGATTTTCTCTGGCTGGAATATCCTCCGCACCGCGCTGAAAACCCTTTTCCTTACCCGGGACCCGGTAACTGCATTCACCCTTGGGATGAACTACCTGCATTACAGGAATATTTTTCTGAAAGGGAGGTATCCTTTGGCAGAAAAGAACAGCAAAAAGGACTGGTGAGTCGCTTATAATTGTTCAAATCCGTTATTACGGAAACGTTCCACCATTTTGTAACGTTGAATTTTTCCGCTGCTGGTTCGGGGAATTTCATTGGATTTGACGGCAATGAAGATATCCGTCGCCAGGCCAAGCGATTTCAGGAAATGGGTTTTGATCCTTGCGATTGCTTCCCGCAGCGAGGGGTTATCTGACCCGACAAGAAAAACGATAAGTCTGTCGCGGCTTTCCGCTTCATCGAACCAGCCCGCAATCACGATCTTTCCGTAAGCAACGTCAGGAACCTGGAGGGCAATGGTTTCGAGATCGTGGGCGTAGTAATTTGTGCCATTGATAAAAATGATATCTTTCGCCCGACCCGTAACGAAAAGATCGCGTCCCAACCTGAATCCCAGGTCTCCTGTGCGGAGCCACCCGTCTGTGATCGCAGCCGAGGTGGCTTCGGGGTCATTGTAATAGCCTCGGGTAATATTTTCTCCGGCAACGAGGACATGGCCCACCCTCCCCTCTTCCAGCTCCTCGTCGTTGTCGCCGGTAATCCTGAAGCGGCAATGGCCAATGGCCGAACCAAGGTTGACGAGTTCGAGCGCCTGCTGAAGGTCGGTTTCGCAGGGTCTGGCGATTCCGTCTTTGATGAGAGAAGGACGGTCAAAGCAGTGAATGGCGGCGCCGGTAAAAAGTGGCGGGAAGGTGACGGCGAGGGTTGCTTCGGCCATCCCGTATGCCGGGAACATCGCGGCGGGATTAAGACCGAATGGCTCCAACCCATGCAGAAACTCTGTCATGGTAGACACTGAGATAGGTTCAGCACCATTAAATACCACGCGGATGGCTGAAAGATCACACCCTTCTGGTTTTCTACGGCTGAGATACCGGTTTACCAGCACCTGACCGAAGTTGGGACAACCGGTGATCGTGGACTGTTTGACACTCAGCATTTCGAGCCAGAGCAAAGGATTTTTGACAAAATCAACCGGTTCGATGAAATAGTGTGCGCAATGATTCCGTAAAGGAGTCAGATGAAAACCGATCAGGCCCATGTCGTGATAGAGAGGCATCCAGCTTACGGAGTTATCTTCGGAGTGTATTTTTAATCCTTCGGTGATATCGGCAATATTGACCAGTATGTTCCGGTGGGTGAGCATCACCCCTTTCGGATCGCCGGTGCTTCCCGAGGAGAACTGGATCAGCGCCAGATCATCTGCCTCAGGTACCCGGATGGCAGCGCGTGCAGGATCGGAGGGAAGTCCGGTTATGTCGATCAATGCACCGGCAGGGACACTGCTGTTGAGCCAGCTTTCAAAATGATCGTGCGACAGGATCACTCGGGCCGTTTTAAGTTTTCGGAAGACCTTGTCGGCTTTCTCGGCAGCAGGGTTGTACTCGGTGAAGGTTACAGGGGGCTGCAGCAGTGCGGGTATAATACCTCCGAGAAAACAGGCCCATAAAACCGGGATGATCTCTTTGCTCCGGTCGAGGGAGAGGATCAGGATGTCGGCAGGTTTCAATCCCTTTTCCTGCAAGCCGGCAAGCAACCCAAGCGAATCCATGAGCAGTTCGGGGAAGGTGCGGAAATCGACCGAGCGGTCAGGCATTACGAAACCCACTCCATGGTCCGGCCTGGCAGCAACAGCCGAAAGGAGCATATCAGGTAGCACAAGCATAATAATGGTTCAGTTGAAGAATTACTTTCGTTGCCGTCGGGCTGCCTCCCGGCTCAGACGGTAATAATATTCGGCTTTTTCGGTATCGCCGCGGAGCTTGTAAAGATAGTTGAGCTGCAAGCAAACCTCCTGTGTCGGATTCCGGCGGGCAGCCTCCTCCCAGTATCCGACAGCGGTGGCAGTGTCCCCACGCATGATATAATAATTGCCGATATTGATATAGGGCATGTCCAGCCCCGGATAGGTCTGCATGAGCTCTTCGTTCATGGTTACGGCCCGGTTGAAGTCGCCCATGTCGTTATAGACATCCGCCATGGCAAAAACTGCCTTGATCTGGCCGGGGTTCAGCTCAAGTATTTTCCGGTAGCACTCCAGAGCCTTTTCATATTCACCCAGGTGCCGGTATGTCATTCCCAGGTTAACCCATGCGGGTTGTTTTTCAGGGTCAAGGTCAATGGCCTTGTTCAGATATATGATGGCCGAGTCGTACTTTTTTGCCAGAAAGAGATAAACCGACCCGAGGTCGTTCAGGGCCTGGTAATTCTTCGGGTAGATCCGGAGCCCCTGCCGGAACCTTGAGGTGATGGTCACCAGTTTCATCTCATTGACCGTGCCATAGCGAAGGAAATTCTCATCCCTGTAAACCGACTGCATCAGATACCCTCCGAACTGGATATTTGCCCTGGCCGAACGGGTCTGCTTCCCGATATCGGCGCGATAAAGATCCCACATATTACGCCAGTCGCGGTTCCTGGATATCGTCAGCACCCCGTATGGGATCAGGATCAGCAAGACCACTGCGAAGATCTTAAGCCTGGATTCGAGCTCAACGGTAAGGCTGTTGGGCTCGGTCCTGAAAAGCCGGAAGATTCCATAAACAACGGCTACACAGAAGGCGACCGATGCCAGGAAGACAAATCTTTCGGCGACAATCCCGACGGCCGGGATCAGGAAATTGGAGTACATGCCAATGGCGAAAAGATAGAACAGGATCACCCAGGCAAGGATCTTTTTCTTCCTGATCCCCGTAAGGGCATAAAGGAAGAGTATGGCAAAAAGCAGCATGGAAAGAAGCGACCAAAGATTCGACAGGTTGGTCACGGGGATCATGTCATATCCGTAATACCAGATCAGCGGCCAGGGATATATCAGGAGGCGCAGGTAGTAGAGCAAGGTATAGAATCCGGTTCCCACCCTGAGCCAAAAATCTTTTTCAAAATAGAGCGGGTTTTCAATATAT
>CAYWHQ010000217.1:0-5810 GCA_964457665.1 uncultured Prolixibacteraceae bacterium
GGAACATCCTCGGATGATAATCCAGTTCATCCCCCGGCCTCAGCATTCCGGGATGCAATACCCTGGCGAAGATGCCCTCCCTGGGCATGACACAGTTGCCAATCTCCCTGAAGATGGCGCAACCGGCACCGTGACACTCCTTTCCGATCCGGGTAACCTCCAGTTCCACCTCCCCGCAGGTAAGCCGGTCGAGCGGATGCATCTTCCAGATTTCCATTCCTTCGGTGGTGATGTTCTCTGCAAAATCACCGGGGGCGAATTTCCGGCCGGCTTCTGCCTCACACCGGAAAATGCTCTCCATGGCCAGCAGACTTACCTGGCGGTTCCAGTAACCCGCATGAGCGTCGCCCCTGACTCCTGTGGAGATGAGCTCAATGGATGGAACAGCCTTTTTTGGGGTGCCCTTGCCATCTGAAATATTGACGGAGATAATCCTGAGATCGGCCATCGTGTTAACTTTTTTCCTTTAATCCTTTGTTTTTTCAACCAGCCGGATCTCTCCGATCACCATCTCGCGGTCGACCGCTTTACACATATCGTAGATGGTAAGCAGGGCAACGGATACGGCAGTCAGCGCTTCCATCTCAATCCCGGTAGGTCCGGTGCACCGGGCCATGGAATCAATCTGCACCCCGGTTTCAACCAGTTGGGCCCTCACCTCTATGACATTGATCATCAACGGATGGCATAGCGGGATCAGCTCGCTGGTCCTCTTTCCTCCCTGAATCCCTGCTGTTTCTGCCACAGAGAGCACATCTCCTTTCCGGATGCTGTTCTCCCGTATCAGCCGGATTGTCTCGCCCGACAAACGGATATGGCCCGTTGCCCTGGCCGTTCTCACCTGCATGGCTTTCCCGGAAACGTCGACCATGCATGCCTTCCCCTGCTCATTGATATGACTTAACTTGCCCATGTGGACAAATGTAAAACGAAAAGTGTAATGCGCAAAATATGATTTTTATCCTCCGATATAGTTGAATCTTTCTCCTGTATTGTTCGTCCCTTTTTCGGGTTTTTCGCCAATTGCCATCAGCAAGGCCTCCCGGGCGCCATATTCCCTTACACTGAATCCCAGCGAACTGAAAAGGCATGGTTTGATCCTTCCGTCGGCGGTGATTCTCAATCGGTTACAGATCCTGCAGTCACCTCCATGCCCGTTTTCCACGATGGTAAAACAGCCACTTTCCAGATCCATCCTGTGAATGAACCTGACCTCCAGTCCGTTCTGCTTTCCGAATTCCTTCACGGCAAGAGCGTCGGGTTCGCCCGAAGAGTGGTCTACAACACAATTGAGTTTGACAGGTCGCAGGCCGGCATGGAGCGCGGCTTCAATCCCTGCAAGAACGCGTCTGAGGTCGCCTCCGCGTGTGATTGTGCGGTATTTTACCGGATCGAGCGTATCCAGGCTGATGTTGATGCGGTGCAGGCCGGCCTCCGCCAGGGCCTGCGCATATTCATGCAGCAGGATCCCGTTGGTGGTCAGCCCCAGGTCGACGATCCCTCTGATTCCGGCAATATTTCGGACAAACTCCGCAATCCCCTTTCTGACCAGTGGTTCTCCTCCGGTGATCCGGATTTTATCAATGCCCATGGTAACAGCGGTCTGAACCACCTCAAAGACCTCCTCAAAACGCAGTATCTCGTCATGGGAGATCAGCCGGATCCCTTCGGCCGGCATGCAATAGGTACATCGCAGATTGCAACGGTCGGTGACAGAGACACGAAGGTAATGGATCCGGCGGTTAAATCGGTCGTACATCTACCATTTGATTCTTTTCGTAACCTTTACAACCGGGGTCCATCAGCAACATCCCGTGGGCTCCGGTATAGGCATGGATATGCGCGGAACCGTGGTACTCGACCGGAAAGACTTTTCCATCACGGAAGATGACCGGTACCACTGTGTTGCGGGGAGATGCCTTTTTGCGGTAGTCACTGCCCATTGCCATGGTCAGGAAGCGGTCCGGGGCATTATGTCCCATTAATCGCAGCAGAAATGGCTTTACCATCAGTTCGGTCAGCACGAAGGAGGAAACGGGATTCCCCGGCAGACCGAAAATATATTTCGTTCCCCTGGTTCCGAAAACAGTCGGTTTGCCTGGCTGGATCGCCACACTCCTGAAATGGATCGTGATGCCCAGTTCCTGCATGACAGCAGGCACCAGGTCGAAATCCCCCATCGACACGCCTCCTGTAAGGATCACCACGTCGTGCGCTAATCCCGCATCGATCATTTCCTTAAGGTCTGCAGGCGTATCCGTTGCAATACCTGCATAATGTGTCAGCACCGGGATGGATTGCAGCTGCAGCATCAATTGGGATGCATTGGAATTCCTGATCTGTGCAGGGCCAGGCAGGTGATGGGGTTCAACCAGTTCATTCCCCGTGGAGATAACCGAAACACAAGGCATCTTTGAAACTTTGATCATTGTGTTTCCTGTTGCCGCCAGTACCGCTGTTTCAGGAATACCGATCCGGGTTCCTTTTCGGAGAATAGCCTCGCCTTTCCGGATATCCTCCCCTTTATAACAAATGTTTCGTGCTTTGTGCTGCTGACTGATGATGATCTGACCGGGGGCGACCTCCCCGGTGTGTTCCACCATCACCACGGCATCAGCGCCGCCGGGGACCATCGATCCGGTCATAATCCTGGCACAGGTACCGGGTTCGATCCTGAGAACAGGTACCGATCCGGCCGGTATGGTCTCAATGACCCTGAGGGTTGCCGGTGAATCCGTATCCCCAGGGACGGACGGGCTGACATCTGTAGATAATACCGCAAAACCATCCACCGCAGCCTTGTCGAACGGTGGCATATCCGTATCGCTGAATACATCTTCATACAGGATGCGCCCCGGGGCATCCTGGAAAGCGATGCGCTCCCATCCGGTGGATCCGGCATGGTCAAGGACTATTTTACGGGCATCGTCGAAAGGGATCATGCTGCAAAGTTCGCAAAAATCAGGAAGGGATGAACCGCACTGCCGTAGCTTTGAAATGCAGCCATACCGGTCGACCCTGACGGATATTCATGCTTTCGGCGGAACGGGCCGTGATCAGGGCATGAAATGTCTCCCCGGCCTCGATCGTGACATCATATCCTGAAGGATTCCGCACGATCTCCTTCACTCTTCCGCTGAAATTATTCGTTGCCGAGGAGATCAAAGGCTCATGGGAGAGAAGGATATCCTCACCCCTGACCAGCACAAAACCCTGTCCGGGCGTAGATTCTGCAGCCATATTGATACGGAGTCCTTTTTTGGTTAGAATGATTCTCTCTTCTCCTTCTGTTGCGGAAAGGGTTGCCTGAAAGAAATTTTTCACTCCGACGAAGCTGGCGATAAAACTGTTCACGGGCTGATGAAATACCTCTCCGGGAGATCCTGTCTGATGAATCTTACCCCGGTCGATTACTGCGATCCGGGTTGCCAGCGCAAGGGCCTCTTCATAATCGTGGGTCACATGGATGATTGTCTGGCCATTTTGGTGTATTTCGCTGAGCATACGACGAATGCCGGGACGGAGGAGGGTGTCGACCGACGACATGGGTTCATCCAGCAGCAGGATCAGGGGTTCCTGTACCAGGGTACGTGCCAGGGCAACCCGCTGCATTTCCCCTCCGGAAAGGGTCTCCGGCATCCGGTCAAGCAAGCTGGTGATCTCCAGTCTTTCTGCTGTTTTCTTGATCCTTTGGCCCGAATCACGGCGGAGGCCAGGGGGCTGGGAGTATCCAATGTTCTGACGTACCGTCATGTGCGGAAACAGGGCATAATCCTGGAAAACAAGACCTGTTTTTCGGTATTTCGGGGAGAACCTGGTGATATCCTGTCCGTTAAGTAAAACAGAGCCGTGGTCAGGCCGGATCAGTCCTGCTATGATCTCCAGCAAAAGTGACTTGCCGGATCCGCTGGGTCCCAGCAGAATAAAGTAATCTCCGCGTTCAACAAAGAATGATACCCCGGAAAGGTTAAAACCTCCGAATGACCGGGATATGTTCTTTAGTTCCAGCATTGTTATCTTTTTTCTTTGCCCGACAGGTATCGCAGCATGAAGAAAAGCGTCAGAATCAGAAGAATGAAGATAATCGCGACAGGTTGTGCATATTTCAATCCGAAGGAGGTGAAACGTTCATAGATCATAACAGGTGTTACCATAGGATGGTATGCAATAATAATGACGGCCCCGAATTCGCTCATGCCCCGGGCGAACATCATGATCAGACCCGACAGGATATTTCGCCAGGCGAGGGGAAGAGAAATGGTGAAAAACACCCTGGCAGGCGAAGCGCCAAGGGTGAGTGCGGCTTTTTCCAGGCGTTCGGGAACGGCCGAAAAACCATCGCGCGCAGCATTGATAAGGAAAGGCAGGCTCACAAAGGCCATGGCCAGCATGATCCCTGCCGGATGGCCGATAAAGCTGATTCCGGCGGCGGAACCGATTTTACCGACCAGGGTATCCCTGGAGATGAATCCCAGGAGGGCTATCCCTGCTGCGGAGTGCGGAATGACGACCGGAAGGTCGATAATGGCAAGGATCAGGCGACGCATTGGGAAATTAAACCGCGCCAGAAGATATGCGAATGGAATTGCAGCAACGGCAAAAAGAAGGGTGGCGCCCATGGCAGTGAACAAAGTGAGCCAGATGCTATCCCTCACCTCCTGTTCGCCGACTGTTTCGAAGATCTTCGCAGGCGTGGATGAGAGGAGAAGCCCGGCCACAGGCGCCGCAAGAAAAAGCAACACCACTCCTCCGAGAAACGAAAAGAGCAGATACATGGGGCCGGGGACAGTACGGGACATTTTTTTACAGCCAGGTGGACCCTGAAAGGTTACTCGTGAATGAACCGGATCTCGGATAGCGCTTTGACCGCCCTGTCGGAAAAGAAGTCGCAGGCTGGGAAAAGTCTGAATTTTCCGCTGGCATCATCAGTTTCACCCTCCACGAGAAGGATCTCTTCCTGGTCGTTCCGGTTGATGATCTCGCTCAGGCTGAAGACGGCCCGGTATCCGTCGGCACCGGCGGCGACGATCAGTCCTGTGCGCAGGTAACCTGCCGGAATGATCTCACGTGTATGCAGGAGTTCTTTCAACATGATCCCATGGAAAGGGGTGGTGCTGTGAATACCCCTCCCCCGTCCGTAAAATATCGTGTGGAAAGTCTGCTTCCCGATATCATCAGGCATGCCGGTGATGCGGGTGGGGCTCGCACCTTCTGAAATGATGCTGAATTCAGGGCTAAACAAGGGATCCATCCCTTTGCTGATAACATACTTCCCGGGGAAGGACCGAACAATGATCCTGACAGGGTTGGTTATATTACGTTCGGTTACCAGATCGTTGGCAATCACCAGCTTAGCCTGTTCGGGCACAGGCCAGAGCTCTTTGGTTTTACTCGGAACGATTCTTCCGACCTGCTTCGCGATAAGGATCTCATGAAGGTGGTTGGGATAATAGATCTCTCCCCAACTGAGACAGACTCTCTCACCCTGGTCGTTTTCAATGATGACATAAAGATCGATGATGGGTGGGAATTCCTCCCTGTTGGCTTTTTTCAGAACCCTGTCCTGAAGGATATCGAACAGGGAATAGCCATCGTAACGGTAGGCTCCGGTAAACTGATTACTCCCGTCGTCGTTCAGCACCGCCTCCTTGACGATGAGGGTCCTTACCGGCAATCTCTCCAGATCCACCTCCCCCGGATTGTCAATTTCCCCCTCCACGGTTATGGTTCCCCCCCGAAGTACTTACATCTCCACAGTATCATAGAAGTTGGTGGTTGGATCGTTGGGCTCGGCTGGCGGGGTTACTTTT
>CAYWHQ010000218.1:0-5810 GCA_964457665.1 uncultured Prolixibacteraceae bacterium
AAAAAAGCCATGCCTCATATTTTATATTCTTGAAAATTAAAATTTAAACCATCCCGCATGTATCCGTGAGGCCCGTGAGAAGGGATACCTTGACAAATAGTTTTTTTTCATGGCCAGAAATGCTGTTACACACCCGTAACAGCATTTTTTTTGTCCGCCGGTTCCAGAATAAATTGCCATAATCAGCGTTTTTAAATACCCATGCGGATGAAGTTGCCTGTTTATTTCGTTTTGATGATCCTTCTGACCTTTTTTACAGCAGGTCTGATCAGTACCGTTCAGGCACAGGATGCCGACACAGTGAGTAACCGGCTCGTTCAGTTCTCGGGGATCACCATCACGGCCGACAGCCTGAATCCGGTTCCTTTTACAAAAATCATTATCAGGAATACCCATCGTGGTACCACATCCGATATCAACGGTTATTTCTCGTTCGTCGCCCACCAGCGCGATACGATCCTCTTCACCGCCCTGGGCTTCAAACCTGCCTCTTTCATTATCCCCGACACCATTACCAAAAACAGGTATTCACTCATCCAGCTGATGACTTCCGACACCCTCACCCTTTCAGCAGCCTTTATATTTCCCTGGCCCACCTATGAGGATTTCAAAAGAGCTTTTGTCGAGACGAAGATACCGGATGACGAACTGGAGATCGCCCGAAAGAACCTCCGGGCTTACGACCTGAGGGTCATGGCGGAGGAGTATCCTATGGATGCCCAGATGAATTACAGGAATTATATTGAAAATCAAACTTCCAAACTCTATTATTTCGGCCAGCAGCAGCCCTTCAATATTTTTAATCCTTTCGCCTGGGCGCAGTTCATTAAGGCCTGGAAAGATGGAAAATTCAAACGACAGGAGGAACGACTCGGGAAGGAGTGATTATGAAGACGCATCTCATCATCATTATCTGGATTGTAATGACCATCCATGGCAAGGTAGTCGCCCAGGAAGGGATTATCTTCGGAAAAACCGAGATGGCGCCGGGCATTCCCCTTCCCAATGTCAATGTTGCCCTAAAAGGCACCACCACCGGCACTTCCAGCAATAACGAAGGATTGTACGAGCTCCGCGTTCCTGCCGGTCAGCGGTTGCATCTTCTCTTCACCGCAGTAGGCTACCAGAACGACTCGGTTAAAATTCAGGTAAGGAGTGGAGAGCGGCGGGAGGTAAACATCGTTATGACGGTACATACCACCGAGCTGAGTACGATTGAGGTGCGCGACGAGCAGGTACGCACCAACACCTTCAACCGGCTGGATCCGAAATCCATCACCCTGATCCCCACCATCAATGCCGGCGTGGAAGATCTGATCAAGACCATGCCGGGTGTCTCCTCAAGGGATGAACTGAGCGCGCAATACTCAGTGAGGGGAGGCAATTATGATGAGAACCTGACATTCGTCAACGATATTGAAATATACCGGCCCTACCTGGTCAGGTCGGGCCAACAGGAGGGTCAGAGTTTTCTCAATCCCGACCTGGTTTCGGGCATCTCTTTCTCAGCCGGCGGCTTTGATGCGAAGTTCGGCGACAAAATGTCGTCGGTGCTTGACATCAAATACAAGAAACCCGAACGGTTCGCCGGATCTTTCGATGTGAGTCTGCTCGGAGCGAATGCCCACGTTGAGGGAACGCTGGCCAGGAAGAAACTCTCCTATCTGCTGGGGGTGCGTTACAAAACCAATTCTTATTTTCTCCGTGCCCTGGATACCAAAGGAAATTACAAACCAAGGTTCTTCGATATCCAGGGTATGTTAAACTACGAGATAAACGGTAAATGGGAGCTCTCTTTCCTCGGAAATTTCACCAACAACTCTTTCAAACTCATCCCCGAAACCCGGGAGACCACTTTCGGGACACTGGATGAAGCATACAAAATCACCATCTATTTCGACGGTGCCGAGGTTGACCGATACCAGAACTGGCTCACGGCGCTCACCCTCACCTGGAAACCTCTGCCCTCGCTGCGGATGAAACTGACAGGATCGGCTTACCAGACTTATGAGTCGGAGACATATGATATCCGGGGGGAGTATTGGATCGGTAAACTCGATATATACCAGTCGACATCGCAGGTGACCGAACTTATGGGAGTAGGAGCTTTCCTCGACCATGCCCGCAACTACCTCAGAGGAACAGTATACAATCTCGAACACCGGGGCCAGTATGACCAGGATATGAGTCAGACCGTATGGGGTCTGAAATATGAATATAGTTTATTCGACTATTCGATCAGTGAATGGGAATTGCAGGACTCTGCCGGATATACCCTCCCCCGGCCACACGACTCGCTCGGATCAGCCAATCCTCCAAATGAACCGGTGGAGCTTAACCGGGTGGTCCGCGGCCGCAGCGAAGTTTCGACCAACAAGATTTCAGCCTTCGTACAGAACACCTGGACCTTCCGTACCGGTAAGAGCGATATCGGGCTAACAGCCGGCTTAAGGAGCATTTGGTACGATTACAACGGTCAGTTCATGGTCAACCCGAGGGTCAGTGTTTCGTACAAACCTAAATGGAAAACCGATATGGTGTTCCGCCTGACCGGCGGATATTACTCCCAGCCACCCTCTTTCCGGGAGATGACCGATATTTCGGGGCAGGTTGTGGCGGGTCTGAAAGCACAGAACTCCATTCATGCCGTACTGGGCAGCGACCTCTATTTCTCGGCATGGGGGCGCCCCTTCAAATTTGTCACGGAGGTCTATTACAAGTATATCACGAACCTGATCCCATACGAGATCGATAATCTTAAGATCCGGTATTACGGAACCAACGATGCCCACGGTTATGCCGCGGGCATCGATTTCAGGATCAACGGTGAATTCGTCCCGGGTGCAGAATCCTGGGCAAGCCTTTCGTTCATGAAGACCGAAGAGTATTTCGAGGGATCATGGATTCCGCGGCCGACGGATCAACGGGTTAACCTTGCAATCTTTTTTCAGGACTATATCCCGAAATTCCCTTCCTGGAAGGTTAACCTGACGCTCATCTACGGCACAGGTCTGCCATTCGGGCCGCCCGACTCCCCCCGCTCAGAACAGATCCGACGGATGCCGCCCTACCGGAGGGTCGACATCGGACTATCAAAACAACTTATCAGTGAACGTACCCGTTTCCGGTCAGGAAATCCACTCCGCGCATTCGATGCCATGTGGATATCGCTCGAGGTATTCAACCTCTTCCAGTTCAATAATACCGTCTCCTACCTATGGGTCACCGATATATCAAACCGACAGCTGGCTGTTCCCAACTACCTGACGCCAAGGTTATTCAACCTAAAACTGATTGCTGAGTTCTGATCAGCGGCAGTATTCCTCCCAGAGCATCCGGGCTTCCTCATTTCCCAAACCTCCTGCCGTGAGCCAGTCGCTGCAGGCCATCTGGTATTGTTGCATGAAATAATAGACTCTGCCACGGTTGAGCCAGCTAACCGACGAACGGTCATCCAGCCGGATGGCTTCCGTTAGATCGCTGAGCGCACCTTCCATATTCTGCATCTGGAACTTCAGGATGCCTCTGTTAACCAGCGCCTCCGTGAATTCCGGGCGAATAGAGATGGCCCTGCTGATGTCGCTGAGCGCGCCCGTATCATTCTGTATCCGGTATTTCAGCATGCCCCTTCTGTACCATACCACCGCATTCCGGGGTGAGCGTACAACAACACTGTCGTAGGCCATCAGGCTCGCGGAATACTCGCCCCGGTTTTCATTAAGCAAAGCAACAGCCAGCCAGGGTTCCGGCGCTTCACGATGCAGGAGTGCCGCTTTACGGTAATGTAGCAAAGCCTCTTCCGGCTGACCGGTACTCTCCAGGCAATATCCCTTATTCAGCCAGGCTTCGGGATAATCTTCAGGCCGGAGTTTGATGGCCCGGTCAAAATCGGCCATTGCCTCCCTGTACTCCTGCTTTTCGATCATCCTGACCACACCCCGGTTGAACCATGCGATCGCGGAGCCCTTGTTGACCATTATGGCCCTGTCGTAGAAGGAATCCGGCGCACTGTAAACACGCGTGTAGACGCCCGCTCCGATGGCCGCCACTCCCACGATAACCGACATGTACAAGACGACATTCCTGATCCTGTTCCGCTCGATAATACCGGGCAGGAGAGAGGCCAAAATGATGATGATGCCCCCAAGCGGCAGGTAACTCCGGTGTTCGAGGTAATCGTAAGCTGCGCTTCCGAACCGGGTGGTATAGAAGAGAGAAGGCCCGGTCAGGACCAGATACCAAAGCATTCCGAAAGCCAACTCCCTGAGTTTACCGGTCGACGGCCGGGAAGCATACCATGCAAGAATACCGGCAATGGCCAGACCTCCGGCAAAGAAAAGCCAGGAATAAGCCGGCATCGGGCTCAGGCCGGCAGGAATGAAAAACTTGAAAAGGTACTCGGGCAGGGCCCGTAGATTGGAAAAGAGGTTTAGCAGACTGAACTGTGCAGGTTCCACATGAGCCTCAGCAAACCAGACCCTGATATAAAGGTATGCCATGGCAGGCAGAATATAAAGCGCCAGCGACAGCAGGATCTTTCCGCGTGGCATACCGCCCGGTTTGACCATCAGCAGATAATAGGCGCCCAGTATAAGGGGAAGTACAATGGCCGACTCCTTGGAAAAGATTGCCAGCGTATAGAAAAACAGGGAGAGTATCCCGTATGACCATCGCCGGCATTGCAGGTATCGGATGAAAAATATAACAGAGAGAAGCCCTGTGGCTGTGATCAGAAGGTCGCCCCGCGACGGAAGCCAGGCAGTGACCTGAACAAAGAGCGGGTGAACCGCGAAGATTGCCGCGAGGAAAAGAGATATCCTGCGCCCGCTGCCGGAAATATTAAGCAGGATGAAAACCAGCACGGTGCTGATCGCATGCAGGATCAGGTTGGTCAGATAAAAAACCCACACTGCTCCATCCCCCGCCCTGGCATCAGCCATGAACGAAAAATTCTGCAGCGGCCGGTAAAGATCGCCTCCCTTCTTGAAAAAGGGATCGGTCAGCAAGATCTCCTTCATTGTACCCGTCTTCTCCAGGAGATCCTTGTTAACGATAAGAATGTTATACTCGTCGAGTTTACCGGGAGTAAACCACAGGATCTGGCCGTACACCAATGCAATCAGAAGGAGCAGCAGCAGGTATGCTGCAGGAGAGCGGGAGTGATTTCCGCCTCTTACTGTTCTAATGGCTTTTTCCGACACGGAACCGCTCTCCGGTGTTATCCATCATTTTTCTTTCCCACTCTTTCCCGTAACCTGGATGTGAGGGACGGGCCGGGATTCCACGCATATTTCCGTTATCCAGTAACCTGCGATCAGCCGCCTGCTTCAGGTTGCCATCCATATAACGCATAAATAAATAGTTAAAAAAGTCCTTCCACCTGGCAACCAGCAAATCTCCGGACCAGCAGGAGTAGTCGGTCAGAAAATTCAGGGCAAGCTGTGGATCTTCATTATGGAGAACCTGGCAGCGGGCATCCACGATCGCAGTCTCCCTGAAAAAGTTTTTCTCCAGTTCAGCCTAGTATTTTTCAATCTCCGGGTGAATGGCATTGTAACGGGTATAGGCCCAATTATTCACCAGGTTAAAGGTCCAGAAAGCTGAACTATCCGACCAGCTGATCATCGATCCGTTTCCGAAAGCATAGCTAACAGGCACCTTCTGAATCCCACAATACATCGGGGCATACACACATCCGTCGGCATCGTCGACGCCAAACCAGAAGATCCCGCCGACCGGATCGGGCAACCAGGAACGAGACTGCGCCACGAAGCTATACCCTGTCTGCTGCGTAGCTACCGCCCTTTCAT
>CAYWHQ010000219.1:0-5797 GCA_964457665.1 uncultured Prolixibacteraceae bacterium
GCTTGATGGGCTTAATGTACCTGTTTCTCCTACCCTCAATTAATTCACGGGTCATAAAGCGGGGACGGATAAGCAATGGTTTCTGGCTGCGGAAGATTTTGGAGTCGATGTTAAAATAGTCGAGAAACGACTCCCTGATCAGGTGATGAAAGGAAAGATCTTCGTGTTCGAGCCGCTTTTGTCCGCAAGACGGACAGTAATGATCAGTGATTCCGAGCGGATTGCTGCAGTTGGGGCAAAAGGTACGGTCATGTAATTTATCCATCCGTAAAGGGTATTTCATTCCAAAGGTAGAAAAGATAAAAATACTATTTTTGCAGACCCATTTGTGAAACGGATGTTTACGCTGCTGAAGAAAGAGATCAACGGGTTCCTGAATTCCCTGATCGGATATGTGGTCATGGTGGTCTTCCTCCTGATGATCGGCCTGTTCCTGTGGGTCTTTCCCCTGCAGTTCAATATCCTGGATTTTGGTTTTGCCAATATCGACGGGTTGTTTATCCTGGCCCCTTTTGTATTTCTGTTTCTTATTCCGGCCATCACCATGCGGTCGTTTGCCGATGAAAAGAAGAGCGGAACCATTGAACTGCTCATGACCCAGCCGCTGACCGATCTGGAGGTGATCCTCTCCAAATATTTTGCAGGGGTCATACTGCTTGTTATTTCGCTGATCCCCACGCTGTTGTATTTTTTCTCGGTATGGATGCTCGGGTTGCCTAAAGGGAACCTCGACGCAGGAAGCATCTGGGGATCCTATGCCGGGTTACTCTTTCTGGGCGCGTCGTTCGTGGCCATCGGGATTTTCGCTTCCTCCCTTACCGATAACCAGATCGTAAGCTTTATCCTTTCGGTTTTTTTCTGTTTCCTGATGCACATGGGTTTTGAGATGGTCTACACCTTTGTTCTTTCAGGCAAAACCGGCCTGCTCATACAGTCGCTCGGCCTGAGCGCGCATTACTCCTCGATGAGCCGCGGGGTGATCGATACGCGCGATGTGGTCTATTTTCTGAGCGTGATCACAATTTTTATCCTTTTCACCATGCTCCGGCTCGAGAGCAGAAAATGGCGCTGAACGAAGATCGCTCCCTATCATGTCGAAAGCAATAAAAAACAGGCGTTCGGGAAAAAGCAGGCAAATCCGGGCTGGCATCATACAGACCTTGCTGGTGCTGGGGATCATCGTTCTGCTGAATGTGATCTCCTCTTTCTTTTTCTGGCGCTTTGACCTGACGGCCGAAAAACGTTACTCCATCTCCCCGGCCACTAAAAAGCTGCTGAAGGATCTCGACGATGTGGTCTATTTCAGGATATACCTGCAGGGAGATCTTCCCCCGGGATTTCAGCGCCTATCTGATGAGACCCGTGAGATGCTCGATGAGTTCAGGGCATATACCGACAATCTGGAGTACTCCTTTGTGAATCCCTCCGACAATCCCAATGCAAGGGAACGCAACGATGCCTACAAGCTGCTGATGGAGCGGGGTTTGCAGCCCACCAACCTGCGGGTAAACAAGAAGGGTGAATCGTCGCAGCTGATCATCTTCCCGGGGGCCATCGTCACCTGCAAAGGCCACGAGGTTCCCCTGCAACTGCTCATGTCGCAAACCGGACAGGATGCTGAGATGGCGCTCAACAACTCGATACAGAATCTGGAATACAACCTTGCGAGCGCCATCCAGAAGCTTACTGTGAGCGTGAAACCTTCGGTGGCCATCCTGGAGGGCAACGGGGAGTTACCCCCTGAATACACCATCGGGATGGAGGAGGCCCTGAAGGAGTTCTATATTGTTGACCGGATCGCCATCGGGAGCCGGATCAACAGCCTGACCATCCGTCTGACGGGCGACTCCGTGAACGAACCGCTGGTCAACCGGTACAAGGCCCTCATCATTGCAAAGCCGGTAAAGCCTTTCGATGAGAAGGACAAGTTCCTCATCGACCAGTTTATCATGCGGGGAGGGCGTGTGTTGTGGCTGCTCGACCCGGTGTTTGCCAGCATGGACAGTCTCGAACGGTACAGCAGCACGATGGGGATTGCCAACGACGTGAACCTGGAGGATATGCTCTTTACCTATGGCGTCAGGGCCAACACCAACCTCGTGATGGATCTTTCGGCGCTGCCGATTCCTGTGAAGACCGGCCAGATGGGCGACCAGCCTCAGTTCGAGTTCTTCCCCTGGTTTTACTTTCCTGTGCTGACACCGGTTACGAACCATCCCGTGGTGAACGGTCTCAATGCCATCAGGACCGAGTTCGTCAGCTCAGTGGATACGGTCAAGGCGCCCGGGATCCGGAAGACAGTCCTGCTGACCACCTCGCCCTATTCAAGAACCGTCAATGTTCCGGCCCTCATCGATCTCGATATTTTGCGGGATGAACCCGACCCGCGCCTCTACCGTCAGGGACCCCAGCCGGTTGCCGTGCTGCTGGAGGGGGCGTTTCCCTCAGCCTTCCGGTTTCGTATACCCCCCGAACTGGCCGACAACAAGGATCTCGATGTCAGGGAGACAAGCAGGGAGACCAGGATGATCGTGATCGCCGACGGCGATGTGGTAAAGAACCAGTTCCATCGCTCCCAGGGATATGCCCTGCCGCTCGGTTTTGACCAGTATACCCGGCAGACCTTCGGAAACCGCGACCTGCTGCTCAATGCCGTCAACTTTCTCTGCGACGATTCGGGGCTGATCACGGTACGGTCGAGAGAGCTGAAGCTGCGCGTACTGGATGCCAGCAAGGTTGACGAGGAGAGGCTGTTCTGGCAGATCTTCAATACTGTGGTCCCGGTACTGCTGGTTTTGCTTTTTGGGATTGTTAAATTCTGGTTTCGCCGCAGGCGATATGCCCGATAACTGTTGCTATGAAACGAAATATCGTTATACTTATCGTGTTATTGGCGCTGGCGTTGCTGGCGCTGATACTTTTCCTCACCAGGAGCGACAGCACCTTCCGGAGGTCGCTCAGCAATTTCGCGGTGGAAGATACGGCCACGGTCACGCGGATCTATATGTCGGACAAGAACAACAACGAGCTGTTGCTGGCGCGGACCGATTCGGGCAACTGGATTCTGAACGACCGGTATCCCGCGCATGTCTTCAATGTACAGATGTTGCTGCAGACCATCCACGACATCCGGGTTTGGGAACCCGTGGCCAAAAAAGCCAGGAACACCGTGATCAAACTGATGGCCGCCGAGGCAGTCAAGGTGGAGATCTACCAGAAACGCTACAGGATCGGCGTGGCAGGCTTGCGGCTCTTTCCGCATGAGAAGCTGGTCAGGGTATACTACGTAGGGGGCGCCACCCCCAACAACCGTGGCTCTTATTTCCTGATGGAGGGTTCCGACGAACCTTTCGTGGTATTTCTGCCCGAGCTCCGGGGTTTCGTCAGCTCCCGCTTCACCCCCTTCGAGAAATACTGGCGGGATTATACCGTCATGAAGAAAACCTTTCCCGAGATCGCACGGGTAAGGGTCGAGATCCCCGAAACCCCGGGATATTCGTATGAGGTGATCAATCACGGAACAAACGCCCTTTCGCTTCTGACCCTTCCGGACAGGAAGCTTGTAGCGGATTTTGACACCCTCAAGCTGATGAACTTCCTGACAGGTTTCCGCAATCTGAACTTCGAGGCGATCCTGAACGACATGGATCCGGTCAGAAAAGACTCGATCATCTCGTCGCGGCCGTTCATCATCCTTACCGTGACCGACACAGCGGGCGTGGAGAAGGTAATCACCACCTATCATAAAAAGGGTTTTGAGGATGTTTTTGACGATGACGGGAAGCCCCTGCCCTGGGATCCCGACCGCCTCTATGCCCTGGTCAACGACGGAAAGGATTTCGTGCTGATCCAGTATTTCGTTTTTCACAAAGTGTTGCGCCCCTTGCCCTTCTTCATGAAGGGGTACGAAAATTCAGGTTTCTGGAACTGACATGAAAAAAGATATCATCCGGTATCTGGCGGGAAGGTTCATCCCTGCCGTGGTGAACCTGGCGCTGATCATCCTGGCCATAAGGTATCTCGGGCCGGAGGAATACGGCCGCTACTCGTTGCTGCTGTTCATCATCCTGATGATCGTGACGGTGAGTTTTCACTGGATACAGGTCAGCATTGTCCGTTTCGTGGGCACGGTCTCCCGTGAGTCGAACCTGGTTGTCAGCAGGTTTTTCTTCCTCACCCTGCTGAGCGCTCTCGGGGCGGTGTTGCTGGTGATGCTCCCGGCTGTCTTCTTCTTCGATCTTCCCTGGCATGAAACGGCCGTGATCATGGTTTTTACATTCATCAACCATTTCTACCTGCTGCACCTGGCCATCTTCCAGGCCAACCATAACTCCATCCGGATGGCTATTCTGGAAGGGACCGACCACCTTGTCATTATCCTTGTGCTGGTAGCCGGCATCTTCGTGTTCTCCGTCCAGACCTACCTGCTTCTCTTCATCTCCATGGTACTCGGGCTTATCGTGGCCGAGATCCTGCGGGCAGCTATCCGGGTGAAAGGGCTCTACCATATTGAACTGTACCGGTCGATATGGGATAACCGCTTCTCCAAAAGGGTTTTCGAGTTCGGTTTGGCCATGGCCTTATGGCTGTTGCTTTCGCATCTGATCGCCTCGGCCGACCGTTTCATCCTCTTCTTTCACGACGGTTTTGCAGCAGCGGGCAGTTATTCGGCGCTCAAGGACATGATCTTCAAGGCGGTCACCTTCACGGCCACTCCTGTGTATCTGTCGTACCAGCACAAAGCGCTCGAGGAGTGGAACGCCAGGCACAACCAGGAAGCAAGTTCGCTGATCCGCGAAGCGCTCACCTTCGAGATGATGATCTTTACGATCCTCTTTATCGTATTCATGGTCACCAAATCGTTTTTGTTTCACGACCTTCTCCGGATCCCGGACATGGAACACTGGCTGATCTATGTTCCGTTGATACTCAGCGCATTTCTCTGGCAGGTATGTCTGCTTATACAGAAACCGCTGGAGTTACTGTCGCGGCAGAAGTACACGCTGCTCGCCCTGGCAGTGGCCGCTCTTCTTAACATTTTGGCCAATGTGATTTTCGTGCCGTTGTATTCTTTCGCGGGGG
The DNA here is from genome assembly GCA_964457665.1 of uncultured Prolixibacteraceae bacterium. Taxonomy (GTDB): domain Bacteria; phylum Bacteroidota; class Bacteroidia; order Bacteroidales; family FEN-979; genus CAYWHQ01. The sequence continues at coordinate 5,083 of CAYWHQ010000219.1, forward strand.
CAGCGGTGACCATGCTGGCCACGGCGGTGATTATTTTCCTACTTTTATGGCTCCTCAGGAACATGAACCAGGGAACCGAATCTGCATGAGACTGCTCCTGCTGACCCAGTATTTTCCTCCGGAGACCGGGGCGCCCCAGAACAGGCTGATTCAGCTTGCCCGGCGGATGCATGAGGCGGGTTTCTGTGTGGAGGTTTTGACGGCCATGCCCAACTATCCGGTGATGCAGGTGTATGAAGGTTACCGCGGGTTGTGGTACCGGAAGGAGACGATGGGCGGGTTCACCCTGCACCGGTCATGGATCTATGCCGTACCGGCCAGGGCGGTCCTTCCCCGGCTGCTGAATTACTTCAGTTTTGTCTTTTCATCCTTATTTACAGGTCTGTTCAGGGTTGCAAAGCCCGACCTGATCCTGTGCGAGTCGCCACCCCTGTTCCTGGGTATGACAGCCTGGCTGCTGGCCGTTTGCCGCGGGGCGAAGCTGATCTTCAACGTGTCGGACCTCTGGCCCGAGAGTGCGGAGCGGCTTGGGATCATCCGGAACCGGCTGCTCCTGGGGGCTGCTTCCGGCCTGGAGGCATTTCTTTACCGCCGTTCGTGGATGGTTTCAGGGCAGACCATGGGGATCGTACAGGATATCAACCGCCGGTTTCCCGGCAGGGAGGTTTTCTGGCTCCGGAACGGGGTGGATCTGGCGGAGATCGATGCCATCGAC
>CAYWHQ010000220.1:0-5776 GCA_964457665.1 uncultured Prolixibacteraceae bacterium
AGGACGGCTTTCATCTGATCCAGATGATTGAACGCCGGGGCGAATATATCAACGTCAGACACATCCTGTTACAACCACAGGTTTCTCCCTATAATCTTGCCAGATCCAAAACCGAACTCGACAGCGTTGCCAGTCTGATCCAGACCGGGCAGAAGACTTTTGAACAGGCGGTGGTAATCTTCTCCAACGATCCCGGAAAGAACAACGGAGGACTGCTCATCAACAATATGACGGGAAATACCAGGTTTGAAACCGGTCAGCTTGATCCCAAGGTGTTTTTTATAGTTGACAAGCTTAAACCGGGTGAGATCTCCGCACCTGTGCTGATGAAATCCGACCGGGGCCGGCAGGAGTACCGGATCTATTATCTCAAGGATCGTACCAGCCCGCACCGGGCAAACCTCGATACAGACTATGCCCGTATCCATGAACTGGCGCTCGGGTACAAGAAGATGTCTGTGATCGACGCGTGGATTATCGACCATATTGCCTCCACCTTTGTTTCCATTTCAGAGGAATACAAGCAATGCCCATTTACACGCAGCTGGTTAAAAGAAAAAAAGTGAGGATATGCAATACAGCTCCGACATTGAAGCAATAGATGCACTGGTTGAAAAGTATAAACAGCTGCGGCAGGAGATCGCCAGAGTGATCATTGGGCAGGATGATGTGGTAAAAACCCTTCTGATCTCCATTTTCTCTAAAGGCCATTGTTTGCTTGTAGGGGTACCGGGTTTGGCTAAAACACTGATGGTAAATACTTTATCCAAAGCGTTAGGGCTCACATATAGCAGGATCCAGTTTACCCCCGACCTGATGCCATCGGATATCATAGGAACTGAGATTCTTGACGAATCCAGGAAATTCAGGTTCATCCGGGGACCTGTTTTCGCCAACATCATCCTAGCTGACGAGATCAACCGTACACCGCCCAAAACACAGTCGGCTCTTCTGGAAGCGATGCAGGAGAAGGCGATTACGGTAGCCGGGGTCAACTATCATCTGGAAGAACCTTTCTTTGTGCTTGCCACACAGAATCCCATTGAGCAGGAGGGGACCTACCCGCTGCCAGAAGCCCAGCTCGACCGCTTTATGTTCAATATCTGGCTGAATTATCCCAGTTTTGAGGAGGAGATACGTGTGGTAAAAGCTACCACAACCGGTGATGCAAACCGGATCGGGGTTATCCTCTCATCGGAGGAGATCCGCTTTTTCCAGGAGCTTCTGCGGAAGGTGCCGGTTCCCGACAATGTTTACCATTATGCAGTAAACCTTGCCACCATGACAAGGCCGGGCACCTCCAGGGCGCACCCGTGGGCCAACAACTACCTCACCTGGGGAGCAGGACCGAGAGCCTCACAATACCTGATCATCGGAGCTAAGTGCCATGCGGTATTCAGTGGAAAGTATTCTCCTGATACTGAAGATATCCGGGCGGTTTCGACTGCTGTCCTGCGTCACCGGATCGTCAGGAACTTTAAAGCTGAAGCCGAAGGGATCAAGGTGGAGGATATTATCGCACATTTATTATCATGACATGATCCGATCGCTACACGTAAAGAGACCGGTTTATTTTTTTTATATAGTCCTTCCGGCTGTCACGATGGCGATTGGAACCCTGATATCCTGCGGGGGAGGCGGAACGGATGCCTCCCGCAGAGACCGGAATGACACGCTTCGCGGGAAGATTACCCTGTCGGGCGCTTTCGCACTTTATCCGCTTTCGGTGAGATGGGCGGAGGAGTTCCGGGCGCTCCATCCCCGCGTGACCATCAACATCTCTGCCGGAGGCGCCGGGAAAGGGATGGCTGATGCACTCTCCGGAATGGTCGACCTGGGCATGTATTCCAAAGAGGTCAGTCCTGAGGAACGGGCCAAAGGAGCATGGTTTGTGGCAGTGGCACGTGATGCCGTATTGCCTACCATTAACTCCGGAAATCCGGTGCTGACCGACATCCGGCGAACCGGGATGACGAAAGAGATCTTTTACCGGATCTTTATTGAAGGTTCGGTGAAAACATGGGGCCAGGCTGCGGGAAACTCCTGTGATGCTGAACTCCATCCCTTTACCCGGTCTGATGCCTGCGGGGCCGCCGACATGTGGGCCCGGTACCTCAACGGGAAAACACAGGAAGATCTTCTGGGATACGGTGTCAACGGCGATCCGGGCGTGGCCGACGCCATCCGCCGGAACCGTGAAGGCATTGGGTATAACAACCTGAACTTCATTTATGACATTCAGACACATCGGAAATACTCCGGGCTCGAGGTTGTCCCCATCGACCTGAACGGGAACGGCATTCTCGATCCGGAAGAGAATTTTTATGGAACGCTCGACGAGGTCATGCGCGCCATCGCCGAAGGAAAATATCCTTCACCTCCGGCCAGGGATCTTTACTTTGTTTCCGGCGGGAAACCCGACAATCCGCTCGTACTGGCATTCCTGAAATGGGTGCTTTCCGACGGACAGCATCTGGTGGGCGAAGCCGGTTACGTGAGCCTTGACACCGTGCAGATAAACAGGGAAAGGGAGAAATTGAAGTGAGATGTACCTGCTGAACCGTAAACAACGGCACAGAGTCAACTATACCTGGATGATCATCAGCCTCCTGCTGATATCAATCCTTCCTTTCATGCTCTTCACCGGCCTTTACATGAAATCGTTTTTACTCCTGCGGGAATATTCCATCCTCGACCTTATCTTTTCCCGGGAATGGAAACCCATGCGGGGGCAATTTGGATTTTATCCCTTCATCGTCGGATCGGTGTGGGTCACCCTGCTGGCCATTTTCATCTCAGCGCCGGTTTGTGTGCTGACTGCCATCTATGTGACGCAATATACGCGCAAGCGATTTCTCCGGATCATGCATCCGGCAATCGATATCCTCGCAGGGATCCCTTCGGTGGTTTACGGCTTATGGGGTATCCTTGTGATCGTTCCTTTTATTTCCGATTACCTCGCTCCTTTTTTCGGCGCAAGAAGTATGGGTTACAGCATCCTTGCCGGTGCATTCGTGCTAAGCATCATGATCATCCCATTCATCCTCAATATTCTCATCGAGATTTTCCGTGCCATTCCCATGGAACTGAAAGAGGCTTCCCTTTCGCTGGGATCCACCCAGTGGCAGACTGTCAAGTTCGTCCTCATGAAAAAAGCCCTCCCCGGCATTATCGCGGCCATCGGATTTGGCCTTGCCAGAGCATTCGGCGAAACGATGGCCGTGCTGATGGTAGTGGGGAATGTTGTAAAGATACCTGCCGGAGTCTTTGATCCGGGCTATACCCTTCCCTCGCTTATCGCCAACAACTATGGCGAAATGCTCTCTATCCCCAGGTATGATTCGGCCCTTATGTTCGCGGCCCTGCTGTTGCTGGGCGTATCACTCTTCTTTAACCTGCTCATGCACTTCTTCATTGTTAAATATAACAAGTATTGATATGAAGTGGCACCAGAAACTGGAAGAATATATTTTTAAAGGGCTGATGATCTTTTCAACCGCCTTTATTCTCTTTATTTTGTTCGTCATCATCTACAGCATCTTCGAAAAGGGGATCCGCTCCCTTTCCTGGGAGATGCTAACCCAGGTTCCTCACGGAGGCTATTACTATGGTAAGGGAGGAGGCATCCTGAATGCGATTCTTGGATCGCTGGCACTGGCGACAGGTGCGACCGTCCTGGCTTTTCTGATCGGTCTGCCGGTTGCCCTCTACATCAACGTATTTCTTGTCCGGCGTAAAAAGGTGGTGAACGTGATCCGGTTCCTTCTCGACCTGATATGGGGTGTACCCTCTATCGTTTATGGCGCTTTCGGCTTTACCCTGATGATCTGGATCGGACTGCAGACCTCCCTGCTGGCAGGGATCATCACCGTAACCCTCTTTATCCTTCCCATTATGATCCGCTCGATGGACGAGATTCTGCGAACGGTTCCGATGGGACTCATGGAGGCCTCCTATTCTCTGGGTTCAAATAAATCGGAAACAGCATTTAAAATATTTACCCGCCAGTCGGTCTCAGGGATCATAACCGCGGTGCTGCTCTCCTTTGGCAGGGGGATCGGCGATGCGGCATCGGTCCTCTTCACTGCGGGTTATACCGATAACCTTCCCAATTCCCTTTTGGAACCGGTGGCAACCCTTCCCCTTTCGATCTTCTTTCAGCTCTCTTCTCCCGTTCCTGAAGTGCAGGCAAGGGCTTATGCCTCAGCCCTGGTACTGACGGTCATCATCCTGATCGTCAGTCTTTTTTCCCGTGGAATTGGAAAACGTTATCATAAAACTAAAATCAATTTTTAACCGGCAGCCCTCATGGAGACCAAGATAACCATCCGGAACCTGAACGTGGTTGCAGACAAGGCGCAGATCCTTAAGGATGTCAATATCGATATACCCAAAAACCGGATCACCGTGATCCTCGGCCCCTCGGGGTGCGGTAAAACCACCATGCTAAAGTGCATGAACCGTCTTACCGACCTCTATCCTGAGCTGAAGGTTACGGGCGAAGTCAGCATCGACGGCACCAATATACTTCTCGCAAGGGAGGATATTTACAAGCTGAGGCAGCGGATGGGTCTGCTATCGCAGCGTCCTTATCCGTTGCCGATGACCATTTACAATAACATTGCCTTTGCGCTTAAACTGAGAGGGATTACAAGGCGGCGTGAGATGCACAAGCTGGTGATGGATTACCTGAAGCAGGCCCAGCTTTTCGACGAGGTACGCGCGCGCCTGCGCGAGCCGGCGTCACGCCTCTCCATCGGCCAGCAGCAGCGCCTTTGCCTTGCACGCGGTCTGGCTGTGAAACCCGAGATCATTCTGGCCGATGAACCCACCTCAGCCCTCGATCCTGTCTCCAGCAGACTTATCGAAGAGAAGTTTCTCGAACTGAAGAATAACTATACCATTGTGGTGGTGACCCACGTCCTGCGCCAGGCACGGCGCATTGCCGACCATGTGGTCTTTATGTATCTCGGCGAAGTCATTGAACAGGGTTCTCCGGCCGAGGTTTTCGACAACCCGAAACAGGAGAAAACCAAACTCTACCTGGCAGGAGCGTTTAATTGAGAAAATTAAAAATTAAAAATTAAAAATTAAAAATTAAAAATTACGAATTACGGATTACGGATCTCTTCGATGCAACCGTCGAACTGCTGGTTGAAATGAAATCCTTCCGGACAAAAGAGGTTCTTCGCTCCAGGGATCAGTTTTTGCAAAGCCTGTATATAAAAGAGGATCCTTCGATTGAAAACTATTTCATGCAGTTTGCATACGCGGCAAGAAATAAGCGATGATTTACAAAGGGTAAGGTTGATTTGAAACCCAAAGAACAATGATGTTGAATACACACATTTTTTGTATAAGGTTTTCTGTTCTGATTCTCATAACCCTGTTTCAAATGATCCCGGTTTGTATCCGGGCACAATGGATTCAATCCAATGGGCCTGATGGGGGATGTGTCCCAAAGGAATCTATTTGTTAACTGTCAAAACCGGAACAGACATTTACTCTGCCAAATTCATAGTACTGTAGATTTTTTCAGAGCTTCTTTAAACTAAAGTTATTAATCCTATACTTATGAAAGGTACATTACGTTCAATTTATGGCTCTCTTAATGGACACGCTCCTTATGAAGTACTTGTTATTTCTCACCATTTGTGTTTTTTCTGGAGTTTTAAGTGATCTCATCGCTCAAAGCTCCTTTAAACTTACAATTCAAACCACTTATGACGAACGGCCGCTCGACGCTCTGGAACTACTCAACGGTGATTTCCTTGTT
>CAYWHQ010000221.1:0-5749 GCA_964457665.1 uncultured Prolixibacteraceae bacterium
AACCGCAGCCGACGGCCACCTGTTCATTCCCGGTGCCGTGGCAGCAGGAGCCAGTGTTGTGGTTTGTGATACGGTTCCCGAAGAGCGTGATCCCGGAGTGACATGGATTGTCAGTCCCGACTGCCACACTGCCCTGGGCGACGCTGCATCGGCCTTTTACGGTCATCCTTCAGAAAAAATATCGCTCACGGGCGTTACGGGTACGAACGGCAAAACCACCATTGTCACCCTGCTCCACCGTCTGTTCCGGGAAATGGGTTATGGCGCAGGGCTTTTGTCGACCATCCGCAATATGATCAGCGACCGGGAGGTTCCGGCTACGCATACCACGCCCGACCCGGTTCAGCTCAACAGGCTGCTCCATGAGATGGTGCAGTGCGGCTGTCAATACGGCTTTATGGAGGTGAGTTCGCATGCCGCGGAGCAGCGCCGGATTGCAGGGATTCGTTTCGCGGGGGGGGTATTTACCAATCTCACCCACGACCATCTTGATTACCATCAGACCTTCACCAATTACCTGAAGGCAAAAAAGAGTTTTTTCGACGGGTTGCCGGAGGGGGCTTTCGCCCTGGTCAACCGCGACGACCGGAACGGTGTGGTGATGCTTCAGAACACCCGTGCCGAAAAATACACCTACAGCCTGCAATCGTTGGCCGACTTCCATGGCAGGTTGCTGGAAAACAGCTTCAGTGGGCTTCTTATGGCCATCGGTGGCCGGGAGGTATGGTTCCGGCTGGTCGGAACCTTCAATGCCTCTAATATCCTGGCCGTGTATGGCACGGCCCTGCTGCTCCGGCAGGATCCGGCCGAGGTGCTCCTCCGGCTGAGCTCCCTCGATCCCGTGAACGGAAGGTTCAACCCTGTCAGGTCAACCGACGGGGTAACGGCAGTCATCGACTATGCCCACACGCCGGATGCGCTTAAGAACGTACTTGAAACCATCCAGAGCATCCGTGAACCCGGACAGCAGCTGATCACGGTGGTGGGTGCAGGTGGTAACCGCGACAAGGCCAAGCGTCCGGTGATGGCTTCCATTGCATCGCATTACAGCGACAGGATCATCCTCACCTCCGACAATCCACGGAACGAGGAGCCGGCCTCCATCCTGGAAGAGATGGCAGCCGGCGTGGATATCCACCTCAGAAAAAAGGTGATCCTCCAGGAAAGCAGGCGGGAAGCCATCAAAACTGCCGGGGCGCTCGCCCAACCGGGCGACATCATCCTGATTGCCGGCAAAGGCCATGAAACCTACCAGGAGATCAAAGGTGTCAGGTATCACTTCGACGACCGGGAAGAAATACTCGAAATCTTTAAAAGCAGATAGCCATGTTATATTATCTCTTCGACTGGTTGGATAAGGTGTTTGATCTCCCCGGAGCAGGGGTATTCCAGTATATCTCTTTCCGCGCCTCGGCGGCTATCATTACTTCGCTCTTCATTTCGCTGATCATCGGCAAGAGACTGATCAACTTCCTGAAGCGCAAACAGGTGGGTGAAACCGTAAGAGACCTCGGGCTGGAAGGCCAGAAGCAAAAACAGGGTACACCCACCATGGGGGGACTGATTATCCTGGCTGCCATCCTGGTGCCCACCCTGCTCTTTGCCAAACTTCACAACATCTACATCCTCCTTGTACTGATGGCTACCGTGTGGCTTGGTTTCATCGGATTTCTCGATGACTATATCAAGGTCTTCAAAAAAGATAAGAAAGGACTTCCGGGGCGGATTAAAATTATGGGTCAGATCATCCTCGGCATCATCGTCGGGGCTACCATGTTTTTCTCCGATAAGATCGTCATACGCGAGAAAGCCAGGGAGGAGGCCATGGTCTCTTCGCAGAACATCTTTGAAGTGGAGACGGCCTCGGATAAAACAAGGCTTTTCAATAGAACCGAGGTCAAATCAACCAAGACCACCATCCCGTTCGTCAAGAACAACGAGTTTGATTATTCATCGCTGATCAGCTGGGCAGGGGATGGTCTGCGTCATTATACATGGCTGATCTTCATCCCGATCGTTATCTTCATCCTTACCGCGGTCTCCAACGGAGCCAACCTGACCGACGGGCTCGACGGACTGGCGACCGGAGTTTCTGCCATCATCGGGGTTACCCTGGGCATCCTGGCCTATGTATCAGGCAATATAGTATTCGCCAACTATCTGAACATCATGTACATACCAAATACCGGGGAGCTGGTGGTCTACATCAGTGCATTCGTGGGAGCCTGTATCGGGTTTTTGTGGTACAACAGTTATCCGGCACAGGTTTTTATGGGTGATACGGGGAGTCTTGCGCTGGGAGGCATCATTGCGGTATTTGCCATCCTGATCCGCAAGGAGATCATGATCCCGATTTTCTGCGGGATATTTCTGGCAGAGAACCTCTCGGTGGTCCTTCAGGTAAGCTGGTTCAAATACACCCGGCGAAAAACCGGCACCGGGCGGAGGATCTTCCGGATGTCGCCCCTTCATCATCATTTTCAGTTGCTTGGATATCATGAATCAAAGATTGTCCTGCGGTTCTTCATCGTGGGAATCATGCTTGCAGTATTAACCATCGTGACCTTAAAACTTCGTTGATATGACCTTAGAAGCGCTTGCCCGCCAGAGAGATACGAGTACCTATGAGAACCTTGCAGCCCGCGTTTCCTCGCGGATCCATGAAACGAGGAAAGCCTATCTGAAGGAGTGTTTCAGCGACTTTCAATCGCTCGGCCACCGTATGGAGAGTGTTGCCACCATCCATCATATGGAATTCATCAACGACTCCCGATCCACTACGCTCAATTCCACCTGGTACGCACTTGAAAGCCTGCATAAACCAGTTGTCTGGATCACGGGAGGCATCGACCGCGGGAATGACTATAAGATGATTGCCGATCTGGTACGGAAAAAGGTCAGGGCAATCGTAACGCTCGGTCCCGTTCATGAAAAGCTGGCCGGGGCGTTTGGCGGTCTGGAGATCCCCATAGCCGGAACAGGAAATATGGAAGAAGCCGTACAGGCGGCATATTACTTCGGAAGAAAGGGCGATGCCATTCTGCTGTCGCCGGGTTGCGCCAGTTTTGATCGCTTCAATAATTATGAGGAGCGGGGCAATGCCTTTATCCGTGCCGTTAAAAACCTTTGAGAAGACATGTTAAAGTTCCTGAAAAATATCAAGGGCGACAGGGTGATATGGATGGTAGTGATCCTGCTGACCATCTTTTCGCTGCTTGCGGTTTACAGTTCCACCGGAACGCTTGCTTACCGTAAGCAGCACGGCAATACTGAATATTATCTGTTCAAGCATTTTATGATTCTGATGTTCGGTTTGGGGCTGATGTATCTGATGCATCTGGTCAAATACACCTATTATTCCCGGATCTCCCAGATCGGCTTACTGCTTTCAGTTCCGCTGCTGTTGCTCACGCTGTTGTCGGGAACAAACCTCAACGAGGCAAGCCGCTGGCTCACGATACCGATCATCAACATCACATTCCAGAGTTCCGATATCGCGCGGTTGTTCCTGATTATGTACCTTGCGCGGGTACTGAGCAAGAAGCAGGATCAGGTTTCGCAGTTCAGCAAGGGATTTCTGCCTGTGATCATCCCGGTGATCATGATCACGATCCTGATCCTGCCCGCCAATTTCTCCACGGCAGCCATCCTGTTCGTCACCTGCCTGGTCATTATGTTCATCGGTCGTATCAGCCTGAAATATATCTTCAGCCTGATCGGCCTCGGGCTGGTTTCGCTGGTGCTGATCTTTGTGCTGGCGAAGGCTGCTCCCGGCATATTTACCAGGGGGGAGACCTGGATCAGCAGGATCGACCATTTCATCAACAATGACAAGGCGAGTGCGGATGCGACCTACCAGGTGGATCAGTCGAAGATCGCCATCATGTCGGGGGGTATTACAGGCAAGGGTCCGGGTCAGAGCACGCAGCGGAATTTTCTTCCGCATCCCTATTCCGACTTTATTTTCGCGATCATCATCGAAGAGTACGGCCTGATCGGAGGAATTGTGGTATTGCTTCTCTATCTGATCCTCTTTTTCAGGGTGATCCGGATTGCGCAGAAATGCCAGGGAAATTTCGGGTCGTTGTTGTCGATAGGGATTGGCTTCAGTCTGGTTTTCCAGGCGATGATCAACATGGCGGTGGCGGTGAACCTCTTTCCGGTCACTGGGCAGACGCTTCCGCTGGTGAGCATGGGAGGCACCTCCATCTGGTTCACCAGCATTGCGATCGGGATGATTCTGAGCGTAAGCCGGAGGACGGAGACAGAGACACGAAACGGCACGGAGGTGGAGATACTGGAGGCGGCCAGTGAGCCGGTGGCGGTATGACGAGGATCGTGATCAGCGGAGGGGGCACCGGGGGCCATGTTTTTCCTGCCATTGCCATTGCCGATGCGGTTCGCGGCAGGGAACCCTCTGCAGAGATCCTGTTCATCGGGGCCAGGGGCCGGCTGGAGATGGAAAAGGTTCCATTGGCAGGGTATCCGGTGGAGGGATTACCGGTAGCCGGTTTCATCCGAAGGGTTACCTTAAAAAACGTGTCGTTCCCGTTCCGTCTTGCGGCGAGTCTGCTGATGGCGGGAAAGATTCTCCGGAGATTCCGTCCCGACGTTGTGGTTGGTGTGGGAGGATATGCCAGCGGACCTACCCTCCGGATGGCCAACCTGTTGAAGATCCCCACACTGATACAGGAGCAGAATTCGTTCCCCGGAGTCACCAACAGGCTTCTGGCGGCCCATGCCCGAACGGTCTGCGTGGCCTGGGAAGGCATGGAACACTACTTCCAGTCCGAAAAGATTGTGTTTACGGGCAATCCTGTCCGGAAAGATCTGGCAAACCCCGAAGAGAAGAGCGCGGAGGCGTATCGCTATTTCGGGATCGGCTCCGGGTCGAAGGTGCTGCTGGTGATGGGAGGCAGCGGTGGGGCAGCCACGATCAACAACGCCATAACAGGGATGATCCGCGGGGGATATCCCCCGAACCTCGCCATCATATGGCAAACCGGAAAACACTATTACGGGGCGCTCCGTGACCACCCGGATCTCCAGCCAGGCAGCGACAGCCGGCCACCGGGATTGCTTCCCCATGGCCACCTTGTCAGGGGATCGGAGGATCATCCTGTCATCATGGTTCCATTCATCGACCGGATGGATCTGGCCTATGCCGTGGCCGGCGTGGTGGTGTCGCGGGCAGGGGCGATCGCAATATCGGAGCTGTGTCTGGCAGGGCGGCCGGTCATCCTGGTCCCTTCCCCGAATGTCGCCGGTGACCATCAAACAAAAAATGCACAATCGCTGGTGGATAAAAAAGCTGCATGGATGGTTAAAGATGCAGAAGCTATGGATAAATTGGCAGGCATGATCATTGAATTAACGGAGAATCAGAGCATACGGGATGAACTGCGCCGGAATATCGCCTCCATGGCTGTTCCCGGGGCGGCAGACCGTATTGCAGGGGAGATATTCAAACTTATGAAACGATAACGGGATGCATTGGCGTAATCCAGGATCGGTATATTTTATCGGGATCGGAGGGATCGGCATGAGCGCCCTGGCCCGCTGGTTTATGATGCAGGGAGCGCGGGTGGCAGGGTACGACCGTACATCGACGCCGCTCACCAGCCGTTTACAGCAGGAGGGTATCAGCATCCATTTCGACGACGATCCGGAGCTGATCCCGGAAGGAACCGAGCTGGTCGTCTATACGCCGGCCATACCTCCCGGTCACCGTGAGTTTCGCCATCTCAAA
>CAYWHQ010000222.1:0-5749 GCA_964457665.1 uncultured Prolixibacteraceae bacterium
GGATCGGGGATCTGACCTATATTACAGATGCAGTTTCCATACCGGAGCAAGAACTCCGGAAAATATATGGATCCAGAATCCTTGTTATCAATGCCCTCAGGAAAAAAAAGCACTATTCACATTTTTGCCTGTCGGATGCACTTGACCTTATCAGGGAACTGAAGCCGGAAAAGGCATATCTCACGCATATCAGTCATCAGATGGGCCTGCACCGCGATGTGGAGGGTGAGTTGCCGGACCATGTAAAGCTCGCTTCCGACGGCATGCGGATCAGTTCTTGCTGACCCTTTTCAGCGACAGCAGATTCATAGGATTCGACCCGATACCTTCGACACCGGGTTGTATGAACCTGAGCACTACATCATAATAGAGTATTACAACCGGAGAATCCGACATGACGATCTCCTCCATGGCCCGATACATGGCATATCTTACCGGGTCGTCTTTAACCGACAGGCTTTGTTCAAACAACCTGTCAAAACGTTCATCGGAGAATCTGGTGTAGTTGGGCCCCCTGGGACAAAAGTTTGGAGAATAGAAAAGCGACAGATAATTTTCCGCATCGGGATAATCGGCAATCCAGGATGCGCGGAAGAACGGGACCCTTGCCTGCGCCCTCATCTCCTTCACAGCTGCGGGAGGGTTGATCTCAATCCTTAATTCAATACCTACAAGCGACGCCTCATGCTGAATGTATTTACAGATGTCAAGATAGTCGGGTGTGGAGATCAGGGTGATCGGAGGAAGCCCCTTCCCACCGGGAAATCCTGCTTCTGCGAGCAGATCTCTGGCTTTATCGGGATCATAAGAATAGAAAACCTTTTCCGGATCATATCCGGGCATTCCTTTCGGGATTATACCTCCATGGCCAGGCGTACCAATATTGTTCCGGAGAAATCTGATCATTTTATTGCGATCGAAACATAAATTCAATGCCTGTCGAACTTTCCTGATTCCGAGAGGACTGCGTTGCACGGCAGGTACTGTGGTATCCATCAGAAATCCAAGATACTCCGTATTAAGGTATGGCTGCGAAATCAGCCCGATCCTCCCCTCCCACTCCGGTTTCAGCGTTCCACTCCTGGTAAGAAGCTCATCCTTGTATGCAGGGTCTATTCCCGACATAAAATCAAGATTTCCTTTAACAAACTCAAGAAAAGCAGCCTGCCGGTCGGGGAGAAAAGTAACAGCCACCGCATCCAGGTATGGAAGTCTGGCCGTTCCTTCATACTCGAAATAGCGACCATTCCTCACCAATACAAGTTTAATCCCTTCTTTCCACCTTTTAAACTGAAATGGACCTGTCCCCACCGGATTGGACCGGAAAGCGTTCCCATAATAACTGACAGCCTCTTCCGGAACCACGACACAATATGGCATCGCCAGCAGACCGAGGAATGGCTGGTAGGGCTTTTTAAGCCGGATTATCAGGGTCGAATCATCCCTGGCAATAAAAGCTCCTGTACCGGATGTATCAACCATATTAAAAATCCAGGCACCCGGTGAAGCGGTAGCGGGATCCAGAATTCTGCCGAAACTGAAAACAAAATCGGCCGCATTCACCCTTCTCCCACTGTCACCTTCGAAACACTGATTGTCGTGAAAATAAACATCACGCCGCAGATGAAAGGTTAAAACCAGTCCATCCTCCGACTGTTCCCACCGGTAAGCAATCAGGGGCAACACTTCAAGGTCGTCATTTAACTGAACCAGTCCGCTGAAAAGCTGGTTTACTGCCCAAATATTGGCCTGATCCCTTGCAAAGGCTGGATCCAGCGACGTAATTCCTGCCGGTTCGTTGTACCGGAACACCTTGCCGTTTCTATCTCTGGAAGGATCGCCGCATCCGTGTAAATAAAACAAGAATGAGAGCCCGCATAGAAAACATGAGTTCCTTTTTAATAACTTTGTCATTCCAATAATTCAGAAAACTTGAGCAAAATTATCATTTCTTTGACAGTCCTCTGCCTCCTTTTCGGCACGGCATTTCCGCAAAGCGGTTTGGAGACCAAAGGCTCTTTCCTTTGCCATCAGGGGAAATTGCTCCGGGATTGGGTACCTGCGGGGGACCAGGCTTTTTCCGGACCGGTCCACTCCTTCGATGTACAGAAATACATACTGGACATTGACCTAACTTCTTGTTTCTCAGGGAGTTATCCCAATAGTTTCCATGGAAACGTCCGGATAGTACTGAAGGCTGATTCGGTCATTAACTTCATCACCCTCCATGCCGAAAGCTATTCACTAATCATTGATTCAGTAAAACTTGCCGGCACAGCTTTCATCCACAGCGATGATCTGCTTACCATAACCCTGAACCGTGCCTATGTTCCGGGCGAACAGGCCGAGGTGATGGTCTATTACAGGCACAAGGATGTTCAGGATAATGCCTTCTTTGCGAGCAACGGGATGGTCTTCACCGACTGTCAGCCTGAGGGGGCAAGAAGATGGTTCCCATGCTGGGACAAACCTTCCGACAAAGCTTTATGGGAGCTGACTGCCAGGGTCCCTTCCGGTGTCAGGCTGGGTTCAAACGGACGGCTGGCCGATTCAACCATTAACGGAAATATCCTTACCTATCATTGGATCAGCGAGCATCCCATTGCGACCTATCTGATGGTGATCAGTGCCAGGACAGGTTACCTGCTCGACATTGTTTACTGGCATGTTCCCGGGAGTAATTCCGACAGTATTCCGATCAGATTTTATTACAACCCCGGAGAATCGCCGCAGGCAATTGAGAGCATGATACTGCCGATGACCGACTGGTTTTCCCAGAACTTCTGCCTGTATCCTTTCGAGAAGAATGGTTTTGCAACACTGAACAACGAATTTACCTGGGGTGGCATGGAAAACCAGACCCTCACAAGCCTTTGTCCCGGCTGCTGGTACGAAAGTCTCATCGCGCATGAATTTGCGCACCAATGGTTTGGCGATATGATCACCTGTGCCACGTGGGCCGACATATGGCTGAACGAGGGTTTTGCCACCTGGAGTGAGGCCTTTTGGTTTGAAAGCTATGCCGGTTACGCGGCATACAAAGCCGATATCGACGGGAACGCGAACTATTATCTCAGCGCCAACCCTGGCTGGCCTATTGCCAATCCTGAGTGGGCTGTTGTCACTCCCCCGAAGCATATCCTCTTCAACTACGCCATTACTTATACCAAAGCAGCATGCGTACTGCATCTGCTCAGATATACCCTTGGCGACAGCCTGTTTTTTGAAGTGCTCCAATCATACAGTACAAATCCGGAGCTACGCTATCAATCGGCAGTGATTCCTGATTTTATCGAAGTGGTAAATGAAGCCACCGGTGAAGATTATAGCTGGTTTTTTGACCAGTGGCTCTATGCTGCCGATCATCCGGTTTATCAAAACACCTTTATGTTTACCAACCTGGGTAGCGGAATCTGGCAGGTTGACTTCAATGCCCGGCAGATCCAATCCGACACGGTCTATTTCAGGATGCCCCTGGAAATAATGATCTCTTTTGAGGATGGTTCCGATACGCTTTTACGTATTATGAACACATACAACAACCAGCTATTTAAATGGCAGTTCGGCAAGAAACCGGTGACACTCAAGTTCGATCCTTCAAACCAGATCGTGCTGAAAGAAGGTTATACCATCGTTTCAACTGATGAAGAGCCTCGCCCTGATCCTTCCCTGGTGTTTAAGATCAGCCCCAATCCAGCAGCCACCTCATTCACCGCCTACTTCCGCCTGCAAAGGGAGTCTATTGTACAACTCAGGCTGATCAACACTGTCTCCGCCGAAGACCAGATCATTTTTCAGGGGAACCTGTCTCCGGGCGACCACCGGATCAGCCACCCCTGTTCAGACCTTATCCCTGGAATCTATTTTTGCCGGATCAGTACCGGAGAAGAAAATGTAGTGCAAAAACTTATTGTACATCCATGAAAAAAGCAGGCCTTTCCCTTCTGTTCTTCCTGACCTTCATAATCAGCGGAATGACAATGCCCGCACAAATGTCGGACACTGCCCGCTGGTATATGCAACATAGCTATGATGTGCAGTTATACAAACTCTATTTCGATCTATATCAGAACTACACCGCCCCATACCCGAAGTCGTACCATGCGAGTGCAGAAATCACTTTTCGTGCAGATTCAACCCTGAATTCAATCAAGCTGAATGCCAGAAATAATTCCCTGCAGATCGACTCCGTTGGAATGTCGGGGGTTTCATTTACCCATATTCTTGATACCCTGACCCTGCAACTGGACCGTACCTACTCGCCGGGTGAAGTGACAACAGTCAGAATAATCTTTCAGCATAAAAACGTAAGCGACCAGGGTTTTTATGCTTCAGGCGGATGGGTTTTCACCGATTTCCCCCCTGAGGGAGCGAGGAAAGTTTTTCCTTGCTGGGACCGGCCATCCGACAAGGCCTTTACAGATATCACCTGCAAGGTACCGGTCAACGTGCGGCTGGGATCCACCGGACGCCTGGCTGATTCCACCATAGTTGCCGACACCATCTGGTATCACTGGGTCAGCGACTATCCTGCAGCAACCTATCTGATCACGCTATCCTCCCGTACCGTTTTTCTGATCACCAGCAAATACTGGCATCATCTCAATAACCCGGACGACAGCATCCCGATAAGATTATATCACAAAACCGGTGAAAACATCAGTAATGCCATGAACCTTATCGGTCCCATGACAGATTTTTATTCGGAAAAGTTCGGGGAGTACCCTTTCGAGAAGATTGGTTTCGCTACCCTTAGCGGTTCATTTCCCTGGGGAGGGATGGAGAACCAGACCATGGTGAATCTGATGCCGGGGGGATATCTCAACAGCGGCCTTATTGCCCATGAGCATTCCCATCAATGGTTTGGCGATATGATTACCTGCGGCACATGGGCCGATATCTGGCTGAACGAAGGCTTCGCGACCTATTGCGATGCGCTTTGGACGGAAGAGTCATCAGGCTATGCGGCCTACAAGAGCCAGATGAACAGCCTCGCCAATTACTATCTCAGTCACAATCCTGGCATTCCGATTTACAATCCCATGTGGGCTATACAAACTCCGTCTTCCGCATGGCTTTATCATACAGGACTTATATACAACAAAGGAGCTTGTGTGTTGCATCAACTACGCTATGTCGTTGGTGATTCGCTCTTTTTTGCCATTATGAAAGGGTATGGCACTGATACCGCGCTGATGTACGGAAATGCGATTACGGAAGATTTCATCGCAAAAGCAAATGAGATCACTGGTGATAATATGCAATGGTTCTTCGATGAATGGGTGTATGCACCCAATCATCCAAAATATGAGAACTTTTACGAGATCCAGGAATTAGGAGGAGGCCAATGGCAGGTGAGACTATTCATCCACCAGATGCAGACCAATACTGTATTTTTCAGGATGCCGGTCGAGTTCCGTATCTCCTTTTCCGATTTGACAGACACCCTCATCCGTTTTTGGAACGACAGCAATAACCAGGTGACAGAATTCACATTCTTCAAAGAACCGGTGGATGCGGAATTTGATCCTGAGCGGAATATTCTTTTAAAGACAGCAACTACCTTCGTCGTGGGCGCTCCATACCACAACAATGAAACCGGACTATGGATGGGCAAGCCTGAGCCGAATCCCGTTCATGGAAAAACCACAGTGGAGTATCACCTGCCCGACCCAGCCGGCGTCAGGTTCTCAATAACCGACGGCCGGGGAAGAACCACCGAACTGTTTCACCAGTTCCAGCAGCCGGG
>CAYWHQ010000223.1:0-5741 GCA_964457665.1 uncultured Prolixibacteraceae bacterium
GACTTTTCTCCCAGTCCCTGTTCGAAGAGCATATTTTGCTCGAAGAATTCCAGGGTGCAACCTGCATCGCTGCCGCCGACTTTGATGCCGACAGCGATGTTGACTTCGTGGCCACTGCCAACGACGGCAATAAAGTAAGCTGGTTCGAAAATGACGGACAGCAGCATTTCACCGAACATGTGGTGGTGACCGTCTTCACGAAAGCCAAAACCGTGCTGGTCGCCAAGATCGACAACAATGGATCGTACGATATCATCGCGTCGGCCAAGACGCTTGGAAGGTTCTCCTGGTTCGCCAACGACGGATCGGGGAATTTCACGGAACACATCATCACCGATTCTTCATGGACCAGCGCCGATTTCGCCTTTGCAGCCGACATCGACAACGATGGCGATAACGATCTGATCCTGGTGGCATGCGATAACCACAAAATCGCATGGGCCGAAAACGACGGCAGCGGGAATTTCACCATCCGGATGCTGAAAGAAAACTGGAACAAAGCCAATTGGGCGACGGCGTATGACCTGGATGGCGACCAGGATATGGACATCCTTGCCACCGCAAAAGCAGGCCAGCTCATCTGGTTCCGGAATGACGGCCAGGAGAACTTCACCGAACAGGTGCTGGTGGATTCCGTCGCCGGGCTGAATTCCGTCCA
The DNA here is from genome assembly GCA_964457665.1 of uncultured Prolixibacteraceae bacterium. Taxonomy (GTDB): domain Bacteria; phylum Bacteroidota; class Bacteroidia; order Bacteroidales; family FEN-979; genus CAYWHQ01. The sequence continues at coordinate 659 of CAYWHQ010000223.1, forward strand.
GGTGGCCGATCTGGACGGCGACGGCGATCCCGACCTCGTCGCATCGGCCTGTGATGTAACCGACCAGGTGGCATGGTATGCGAACGACGGGGCGTTTGTTTTCTCACAACATCTTCTCAAGGATCATTATAACGGCGCCCGGGCCTGCAAGATCGCCGACCCTGACGAAGACGGTGATACCGACATCCTTTCCATTGCCTGGCAGAGCGGCTTTGTCCATCTCTGGGAGAACGACGGAGCCGGGAACTTCACCGAATGCTTGGTGAGCGCCGACGCCTACGATATGATTCAGGTGCACGTCACCGACCTGGACCAGGACGGCGATGCTGATATCCTGGGAGCCTGTTACGACAAGCACGAGATTCGCTGGTGGGATAACATCCGCCCCTTCCTGGTACCGGATTTTTCGGCCGACAGCATCACCGGACACAGATTGCTCCATATCCGTTTTTCCGATCAAACATACAGCAACCCTCCTGTGAAATCCTGGCAATGGGATTTCGACAGCGACGGTGTAGTCGATTCACAGGAGCAAAATCCACAGTGGGTTGTCGATACTCCGGGAGAATATACGGTAACCCTGGTAGTTTCGAGCGATTCGATAACCGATACGATCGTAAAGGAACGTTACATCAGGGTTTTCGACGGGGAGAGCTCGCTCGAATTCAACGGAACCAACAGCCGGGTCAAATGCAACAATGATTCAGCAATAAACCTGACGGGTGTTTTACTGTGGAGGCATGGGTCAGGCCGGTTGGTTTTGGCGCTTCGGGCGCCGGAAGGATATTCGACAAGATGCTGATCTCCCTGTATGCCTGCGCATCCGGACCCCGGAAGAGATCGCAGCATGGCAGGAAATGAACCTTCCCGCAGGGCAGACAGGTCTTGCCGGATACTGGAAACTGAACGAAGGTACAGGGGATACGGCATCTGACCAATCCGGAAAAGGACATGGCGGACTCCTTTCAGACGCTCAATGGGCGCAGGGCGTTGATTTAACCTCCATTGGAATCGAAGACCCCATCAAAGAATACGCTGCGAAGAGGAACCCTTTGTACTGGTATCCCAATCCCTGCAGTGAAACGCTGACCATCGGCTGCCATCTCGACAGGGTCAATGTCCAACTGACCGATATCCAGGGAAAAATACTGCGCAGGTTTCAGGTCCGGAAATCGAAAACAGCCCTGATCGATCTGAGCGACTGTCCCGACGGGATCTATATTCTGCAATCCCTGGAGGGGGTGCAAACCTGCTCGGGGAATTTCATCATCAAACAGTAACCGGCATACAGAGTCTTCTTGACTTTCCATGTATTTATATTATATTTGTGGTAAACATCATGTACATGAGAAGATTGGTTTATTTATGGTGCCTGCTGTCGTTGATCATTACCTCCTGCAGCAAAAAGGGTAACGATACCGGCGATATCATGTCTCCGGAAGAGCAGCAGGCTTACGAAAACGTCCTTGCTGTGCAGGAAGAAGCAGCTGTCAGGTTCGAAGAGCTGCTGTTGACCCTGGATACGGCTTCCGCACTGACCCAGCTGCGGGAATATTTTTTGCAGAATGCCGCCGTTACTTCTGCCGAAGTAGGGGAGCAGGGCATTGCCGTAGAATACACCAATGGAATGATTGGTGGTATCTTCGTCGATCCGCGGGATTATCCTGAACCGGAATCCGTCAAATCGGTTCCGAAGGCTGTTCCCTATCCTGTTTATCCGCTCAAATCGCTGGTTAATATCCAGAAGGCAATTTTTCTTAATCCCTCTTATTGGGAGCGGACCCAGTATGCGAACCAGATCACGCAGCAATATGCCACCTGGCTGCCCAAACCGACTTTTGCACTGAGCAAGGTGTATAAGAACCAGGAGGCCTCGGTGGATAAATTCAAGAACCTGGCAGGGTACGGATTGATTCATGTTTATTCTCATGGTTGGGCTTATCCCAAAGAAGATAATTTTACCGACATCTACCTGTTGACCGGGGAGGTGGCCAGCATTGCAGGAACTTTGGCTTACTGGCCCGATATCAAGAAACGGATGGTGATAATAACGATGACCAAAAATGCTTCGGGTTGGAAAAATATCTACTGGATTACCAGGGACTTTATTGCGACACACAATGATTTCAGCAAGGATACACTGCTCTTCTACGGAGGTTTCTGCTACAGTTTTCTGGGGAAATGGCCTACCCTGACTGAGAAATTCGGCAACGGAACATACATGGGCTTTTCCTGGTATGTCAGGACCAGCAGAAACGCTGCCTGGGCCATTTCCCTGGTCGACAGTCTGTGTGATACAGCAGCCACCTATCCATATACCGTTTCCCGATGGCTGGGCGGAGCCAAACCTGATAAGTCCTATTTTGAAGCCAAGGCAAACAAAACTGTTTCCATACAGTATGCGGGTGACGAAAGCCTGTTTTTCTGGAATTTCCCTACGGCGGCCTTCGACTGGACTCCCAGTTCCATGATCAGCAAAACGGAGATTTGCAAGGGGGCGAGCGTTACCCTTAAGGATAAGAGTACCGGTGGCGGTTTGCCGGTAACCGGATGGGAATGGTATTTTTACGGAGGAACACCCGGCTATTTTTCAGGACAACAGCCACCCGCCATCTATTTTAATACCGTCGGATCAGGTACCATCCGGCTGGTTGTCTCCAATGCATACGGCAGCGGTGAAAGTTCGGTCTATTTCAGCGTAGTGCCATGTAAATGATCCGGCGACTTCCGCTTCTCATTCTTGCTGTCGGGGCATGTTACGGCTTTACCCTGAGTTTTCCTTTTGTTTTCGATGACTTCTCCAATATTGCCGGAAATCTGTCGATCAGAGACCTGGAAGATCTTTCGAAGATCATCCGGTTCAATCCCTCACGACCGGTCACCTACCTGACTTTTGCGCTGAACTTCCATTTCGGGGGCGAACATGTATTCGGTTACCGGCTTGTCAACATCCTCATCCATTGTATCAATAGTATCCTTGTGTGGATGATTGCCGCAAAGCTTTTCACTACACCGGCTATGCGATCCCTGGCAATCAGTGCTGAAAAATCGGCCATCGCTTTTTTCGTGGCAATGATGTTCGCGGTACATCCCCTTATGACCGAAGCCGTGACCTATGTGGTACAACGACTGGTTTCCCTCTCCACCCTGTTCTTTCTCGCATCGGTCGTCCAGTATCTGCATATGCGCCTGTCCAGACCAAAGAATTGGGGATTGATACTTGCATGGACCGGCCTCGTGATCTCCTCGCTTCTGGCCTTCTTTACCCGTGAGAATACCTGGGTGCTGCCATTGATTCTGTTGGGAGCAGAGCGGGCTTTCTTTCGCCGTTCATCCGGCAGCAGTTCCTGGACGGCAGGACTGATCGCGGCCAACTTTGTCATGTTCCTGCTGATCCTGATATGGACAATTTACAACAGGAAGTATTTTCTACCAATTCCCCCAATTGAAACCCACGATTTTACAATAACTCCTGCAAATTACTATCCAACACAGATTCGTGTTATTTGTACATACATGAGGCTGCTGATCCTGCCTTATGGTCAGGTTTTTGACCGTGACTTTCCCATGTCGTTTTCATTCGTTGAACCCGACGTTGTCATGTGCGGTTTGTTCCTCCTCGGAATTGTTGCCCTGATGGCGGCAACCTGGAACCGGCTACCCCTGATCTTTTTCTCTCTGTGGTGGTTTATGATCACTGTGCTGCCGCAGTCGTTGGTGCCACGCCCCAATCCCTTCTTTGAGCACAGGATTTATCTGCCGGCCGTTGGGCTCATCCTGCTGGTGGTCTATCTGGGTTTTCTGTTTGGCCGGAAACATCCGGGAGCGGTGAAATTGTTTTTTATTCTGGCAGGCATTGTTCTGATGGCGCTTACCATTACAAGGAACAGGGTATGGAAGGATGAGGTGAGCCTGTGGGAAGACACTGTAAGTAAATCACCGGGAAACCCCCGGGCGTGGAGCAATCTGGGATATGCAAGATATACCGGGAAACAGTATGCGGAAGCCGCTGCGGCGTTTCGCAAGGCTGTCGGGCTGATGCCACGGCGTGCCGGATTCTGGTATAACCTCGCCCTTGCGGAGCAGATGCAGGGATCGGGTGAAAGCGCCATCTTCTCCATATCACATGCCATACTGCTTGATTCGCTCAACGCCCGGTATTACAACGACCGCGGGGTGATGCTGGCGATAACCGGAAGATACACGGCTGCTGCAGCGGATTTTTCAAAAGCACTGCAACTGGAACCAGGGCTTCGGTCGGCAGAAGAAAACCTGGCCCGCCTGAACAGCAGCTATTTCACGACAGGGAAACCAAGCTTTTGATAAAGGTAGGTTCTTTTCGGCATAGTTTCCGCGTTTGCCTGCGTTGCAGTTTTGAATCCGCGGGATTTTAAGCCTCGTGACCGGGCCGACATAAGATATTCAGGCATAACACCATCCTCAATCTCACCCGATTCACATGCGTCCATTAGAAAAAGCTTCTTACGGGCAGCAATGCCATGCGGTAAGTTTTCAATCGTGCTAAAGTCCACTTCGGTTCCTGCGAGTCTGATATGATATCCGGTGATTTCCCTTTGACGTCAGGGGAGATGTACCGGTATAGCTTGCTTCGTTCCATATCCAGGATCGACACTTTGTTGTTGTTTCCGAAAGCGATCATTTTTAGGTCTGAATGGACCGAAAGACAATGAACTCCGATATCAATCGGAGTATCAATCACCGATATCTCGGTTCCGTCCGGACGGTATCTTTTTAAGTAGTTTTTGTATGTGGCCTGCAGTGATTTAGGATCGTAAGAGGAAGGCTTATAGGAAACATCCGTACCGGATGTAAAGAGAATCTTATCTTTTTCAAGAAATCCCAATCCGTAAAAGTCACTGTTATAACATTGCTGGGAATGGATCAGCTTACCTGTTCGTTCAAAAATATTCATGGTTCCTCCCGAAAGGCCTGAAACAATGAATTGTCCATTGTCGCTCCAGGCTACCGATTCCACACTCTCCTTATGGCCCTGCAGCGTATATACCAGTTTACCGTCGATGCTCCATTATTTTGACAGTCTTATCACCGGACCCGGAAACAA
>CAYWHQ010000224.1:0-5708 GCA_964457665.1 uncultured Prolixibacteraceae bacterium
GCTCTTCCGATCTGGTTGTCGGAGATATTGTCGAGATGGCCCCTGTATTTTAGCCAGGGACCAGCCATTGAAATGTGGTCGGTGGTGCATTTCCCCCTGGCTTTGATCAGCAGGCGAAGTCCGGTCAGGTCTTTGCCGTCCCAGGATGAAAATGGCTCCAGCACTTGCAACCGGTCAGAAGCAGGATCGATTTTAACCGAAATAGCTGATCCATCAGTAGGAGGTGCAATATAACCATTGTCCTCCACGCTGAACCCGGCCGGTGGAAGCTCAAATCCTGATGGTTCGTCCAGCCTGACCTCCATTCCATCTTCATTGGTCAGTGTATCCGTGACCGGATTGAACGACAAGCTGCCCGCCAGGGCCATGGCGGTCACAATCTCCGGGGAAGCAACGAAAGTATGGGTGCCTGCGTTGCCATCGTTGCGTTTGGCAAAATTCCGGTTGAACGAGGTAATGATGGAGTTTTTCCGGTTTGGATCGTCCATTTTCCGGTTCCATTGACCGATACAGGGACCGCAGGCGTTTGCCATCACCATACCGCCGATACCGGCAAATACGTCAAGCAGACCGTCCCTTCCGGTTGTATACCTTATCTGCTCGGATCCCGGTGTGATCAGGTATCCGGTTTTTACCTTCAGCTTTTTATCCCTGGCCTGCTTCGCCACGGATGCCGCCCGCGAAATATCCTCATACGACGAATTCGTACACGATCCGATCAGACTGACCTCTATCCGGTCGGGATAATCATTTTCTTTGATGAACGACGCCATCCGGGAAACCGGGGTGGCTATATCGGGGGAATAGGGCCCGTTGATATGAGGTTCCAGTTCTGAGAGATTGATCCGGATCACCTGATCGTAAAACTTTTCAGGTTCCCGGATGCATTCTTTATCAGGAGTCAGAATCTCCCGGTACCGGTCAGCCATCAGCGCGATCTCCTCCCTGCCGGTCGCTGCGAGGTAAACTTTCATCCTCTCATCATATGGGAAAATGGAGCAGGTAGCTCCTACTTCAGCCCCCATGTTACAGATCGTCCCCTTGCCTGTACATGAGATGGTGGAAGCCCCTTCTCCGAAATATTCGATGATATACCCGGTCCCGCCCTTGACCGTGAGCATTCCGGCAACCTTCAGGATCACATCCTTCGGTGAGGCCCATCCGCTCAGCTTCCCGGTGAGTTCCACCCCCAGAATAGCCGGCATCTTCAGTTCCAGCGGCATATCCGACATGACATCCACTGCGTCGGCGCCCCCTACCCCGATGGCAATCATTCCAAGCCCCCCGGCATTGGGCGTATGCGAATCGGTGCCTATCATCATCCCTCCCGGGAACGCATAATTCTCGAAGATTACCTGGTGAATGATCCCGGCCCCCGGACGCCAGAACCCTATCCCGTAACGGGCCGAAACCGACTGGAGAAACTCAAATACCTCCCTGTTCTGCGACAAGGCAGCCGCCATGTCAGGCTTCACACCATCGCGGGCAAGAATGAGATGGTCACAGTGTACCGTTGAGGGAACTGCGGCTGTTTCACGCCCCGCAGTCATGAACTGCAGCAAAGCCATCTGGGCCGTAGCATCCTGCATGGCCACCCGGTCAGGCCTGAAGTTCACATACTCCTTTCCCCGCTGATAGGGTTTCGAAGGATCCGGATCATGGAGGTGACCGTATAGTATCTTTTCGGTGAGGGTCAAGGGACGATTCAGAAGATTCCGTGCGGATGCCGTACCCGACACAACTTTCTCATAGACTTTTCGAATGGTACCCGGATCTGTCATCATGGTCTGAAAATATTTATAGGCGGAACAAATTTAAACAATTAAATATAATATTTTTGTTCCTGATTAGAATTTCTTGACACCTTCTGCAATAATGAACCCAATTCCCACGGTCAACGAAGTAGAAAGCCTGCTTGAGAAAGGTGGCCAGTCAACCTATTCAAGAAACGAATGGATTGATTATCTGGCTTTTACAGGCAGATCCTCCTGGCTATCCTCCCTGGAGTCGGACGAAATGCGAACCCGGTGGGCCGAAGCCGTCTTCAGGATCATCCGGCAGATCAATTTTGGATTGCTCGATCTCCTGCTTCTCAGGGTCAGTGAGCACCCCGGCAGAATCCTGTTCCGGGATCTGTCGATGAACCCTCCGGTCGACTGGACTTATGAACAGATTTATCATCATCTCCGCGAGATCGCAGCCCTTATCCTCCAGCATGGCAAGGCCCCCAGGGTCGCCCTCTACACAGAAAACTGCCTGGAGGGAGCCTGCACCGACCTGGCCTGTCTGACACATGGTATCTTTGTCACACCGCTCAGCCCTCACTTCCGGCAGGATGTCCTCCTGGCAATCTTCGACCGGCTGGAGATCGATACCGCTTTCGCCGATACCCCCGAACGGCTGCACACACTGCTCAACCTTCGTGAAACCACCCGCCGGCCTTTCCGGATCTTTGCGCTGTCGGAAGGATCAAACCTCCCACGGGGAATTGATTTTATGCCCGAAACAAGCCGGCGTATCACCCTTGGGGAAACTGCTCAGATGCTGGATAACCGTTCTCCAGTACCGGTCGGGAGAGTCGCCACCACCATGTTCACTTCCGGGAGTACCGGACTGCCAAAAGGAGTATCCTTCTCGATATATAATATTGTATCCAAACGTTTTGCAAGGGCAGCTGCCCTCCCTCAGGTCGACGACCAGACCTTTCTCTGCTACCTCCCGCTCTATCACACCTTCGGCCGTTACCTCGAAATGACCGGCGCCATTTACTGGCACGGAACCTACGTTTTTGCTGGAAATACCTCGGCCGAAACCCTCCTGAACCAGTTCCCGCAGGTAAATCCTACGGGTTTCATAAGCATTCCCCTCCGTTGGCAGGAACTTTATGAGAAATGCCAGGAGCGGATCGGCGACATCACCAATCCCACGCTGCGTGAAGCCTGTGTCAGAGATGTGGTTGGTCACCGGCTCTCCTGGGGTCTTTCGGCAGCCGGATACCTGGATCCCCGTGTTTTCAGGTTTTTTAATCATTATGGCATTCACCTTTGCTCCGGTTTCGGTATGACCGAGGCCACCGGTGGCATCACCATGACTCCTCCCGGACATTACCGGGAGAATTCTGTGGGTATTCCGCTACCCGGAGTTTACACACGTTTGACCGGTGACTCCGAACTCCAGCTCAGCGGCCATTATATTGCACGATACCTGGATGATGCCGGTCCGGATGACATGATCCCCATCCCCGGTGATCCCGGATCTGACTACTGGTTGCCGACCGGGGATGTGTTCCGCGTGGGGGCCGGCAATTATCATGAGATCATCGACCGGGTCAAGGATATCTATAAAAACAACCGCGGTCAGACCGTGGCGCCGCAGGTGGTGGAAAAAAAATTCTTCCGCGTCCCCGGATTCAGGCAAACTTTCCTGGTAGGCGATAACCGTCCCTACAATGTGCTCCTGATCGTTCCCGACACCCACGACCCGCTCTACCATTCGCTTAAAGGCAATAACCTGAACGAGTACTATCACCGGATTGTGATGGCCGTTAATGCAGAGGTCGCCCCTTACGAAAGGGTGATCAATTTTGCCCTGGTCGACCGTGAATTCGACACCGTGCATGGTGAACTTACACCCAAGGGATCCTTTAACAGGAAAGCCATTGAGAAAAACTTCCTGCCGCTGATAGAAGGACTTTACACGGGCAACACCATCACCATCCAGGCAGCAGGCCTGACTGTTATGATACCCAAATGGTTCTTCAGGGATCTCGGGGTACTTGAAAGCGACATCATCTTCCGGAAGAATCAGCTGATCAACCGCCAGACAAAATCTGTCCTCCGCATCCGAAAAACATCCGCGAACCATTGGATCATCGGCGACTTCATCTACCGGATCGAAAGCGGGCAGGTTGACCTGGGTATCCTTACCCGGCAGCCCAGGCTCTGGGCTGGCAACCACGCCCTGGCCGCATTCTGCCCGCTAAAGGAGGGGTGGGATCTTCAGACAGGAAATATCGGGCTGCATGTGAGGATCAGCAGGTTTACCCGAAAAGATACTTTGACCTTTCAGGCCCCTGCCTCCGTGAGAGATCAGAAACTGATGAGCATCCATCATCTTCTGGCCAAAATCTGTTTCGGTCGCCCGGAAGAATCGATCCCGGCGACGGAAGAGCTCGGAGAGATGTTTGCAATCATCGAGATCAGACTGGCCGACCTGCTGCGCCAACGTCTCGAGGCCCTTGCCTGGCACCCTTCCGAAGCCATCAGGGTACTGGCTTACCGTTTGATCCTTTTGCGTGCGCCACGACCTGAGCTCATCCCCCAGCTGCCCACCTTCATTGAATCAGGATTATCCTTTCTGAATGAAGAATCCATCAGGATCATCGCTGCAAGTAATCTTGGAAAACACCGGCTCGACTCTCTCAAGCAGCGGATGCATTACTACCGGACACACCTTCCCTGGCCTGCTTCCCGAAAAACCCGAACGCAGTTTACCCATGTACTTCAGCTCCTCTTCACCTTTGGGGTGAACCATCTTGATTTCTACGTTCCGGTCAGGGCCGAACTATCCCGATGGATCCTGCACCGGCAGGATCCTTTCCTCAGCAAAAAAGCAAGAGAGTTGTTCGATAAACTATCTGCCCATTTCGAAAATCAGATCGAACAAAGGTTCCCCTCATGGCCCGAAGCGGTATGGAGGGAGAAGATCGTCTTTGAGCACGGAATCTCCGAACACAATAAGGAAAGGATTCTGAAGATATTCAAAAACACCACCTTCTTTCAGGAGAGTGTCCTCCTTACCTTCAACGAATGGGACTTCTCTCTTGAAAATGTCCCCCAAAAAGGGATCTGGATACTCCGGATGGTGTCGTTCAAGGAGTTTCTGCACTTCCGTATGAGCATCAATACAATGAACGGAAAGCATTACGACCTGCACATGGTGATGAGCGACCGGCAGCGTTTCCGGCCCAGGCCTGAAACCTTTTACTGGCTCGCCTCCCTGGCGGGATTTCCGCATGGCCCTGCCGTTGCCCCCCTGCTGGGAAGCAGCCGGCCCGGTCTTGGCGTGCTAACTACCCAGCTGATTGGTGGACTTACCGCATGGGACAAAATCAGGGAGGTCTCAGCCATCCATCAGTCAGCCGGAATGATCAAACCCAACGCCTGGAAAAAGATCTTCATTCAGTCATTCACAGTGGTATACACAGCCTGGCATCACAGTGGCTATCAGATCGTTCCCGGAGCCATCACCCCGGTGAACATCGCGGTACCTGAGATGGATTTCAGGGAATCGGCTGTTATCTTATCTCTTGCTGGATGGTCGGCCTATAAAAACACGCTTTCGCTGGTTGAACCCATGATCCAGGATTTCTATTGCCGCACGGCAGCCCTCTTCCCCATGAGCCGGAAAGAGTTGGATATCCGGTGGATCTTCGACGCAGCTGTCGAAGCACTTGGAAAAGAAGAGGCCGGAAAATTCCTTCAACAGCTCCGGGAAGATGCAGGTGACCGGCACATAGTTTGTTTCGACAACCTCGACCTGATCACACACCTGGAGAGTTATCTGCGCAACGACATCAACCGGTTCTACTTCCATCTTGCGCTGTTCAATGCCATCGATCAATACTCCGAGTGGCACCGGATGAATCCTTTGACAACTGCGGCGGCGAGAGAACAAACCATCCTCGAGCTGATGGAACTGTACCGGCT
>CAYWHQ010000225.1:0-5645 GCA_964457665.1 uncultured Prolixibacteraceae bacterium
AGGGGGTCCTTGAGACTCAAGGTCTGGTTGAAGAAGGTCCGCTGCCGGTCCGGCGTTCCCGTGATGAATCCGATGTCTTCGTGGCAAAAAACGATGCAGGGAAAACGCCCGATGATTTCCCGCCGGTCGCGGACGATCTTGTCGTCAAGGCGAATTTCCTTCTGTCTTCCCGCGATCGTGACGGAGACTTCGACATCCGGAAAATCCGCCTGTTCGAACACGCCGCCGACGGCCATTTCACCGGCATCATGTCGTACGAGGATTTCGTCCTTTTTCGTGCGGAACGAAGATCCGAAACTGAGGAGATATACCGCTTCGATGAGGTTCGTCTTTCCCTGTCCGTTTTCGCCGATGAGAAATACTTCCGGAGAGCCCACGGGGAGCTCTCCGTCCACGATGTTGCGGAAATTATAGAATCGGAGAGACCGGAACCCCATGAAACCCGGCTATTCCAGCTGCATGGGCATGACGATGTGGAAATATTCCCTTTCTTCGGTGGAAAGCAGCGTGATCGCCTTGTTCGCTTCGGTGAACTGGATCATGATCTGGGGATCCGACATGACCCGCAGCGGTTCCACGAAATACAGGTAATTGAGGGCGAAAATCGTGTCCTCGCCGCTGTAGTCGCAGGGGATCTCTTCCTTCGCTATTCCTATCTCGCTTTCCTCCGAGCTGAGGATCATGCTTTGTTCTTTCAGGTTGATGTATATCCTGCGGGATTTCTGCTCCACCAGCAGGGATACGCGTTTCAGGGCCTCGATGAGTTCTTCCCTGTCGACTTTGATACTGATGAAATTTTCATTCATGCGGCGTGCCACTGCATCATCGGAAAACGACTCCTTTTCCATAACATGACACCAATGGCAGGCTGCATATCCGATACTGATCACGATCAGTTTATCCTCCTCGCGGGCCTTCGTAAGGGCCTGGTTGCCCCAGGGATACCAGTACACCGGATTGGATGCGTGCTGAAGCAGATAGGGGCTTTTTTGCCCCGAAAGGTTATTGGTAATCTGATCCGGCATAAGCGTCAATGATTGATATGCGTCCTGATCCTGGAAGAGAGAATATCCATGGCAACATGATTCTGACCTCCCTGGGGAACGATAATATCAGCATAACGCTTGGTGGGTTCAATAAATTGCAGGTGCATTGGTTTTACAAAGGTCTCATAATGACGAAGTACCTGCTGAAACGATCTGCCGCGCTCCTCGAGGTCTCTGCGGATGATTCTGACCAGCCTGTCGTCGGGATCGGCATCAACAAAAACCCTGATATCCATACGGCTCCTCAGGCGGGGGTTGGTGAGGATCAGGATACCTTCCACAATGATAACCTGAGTGGGCCTGACTGAGATGGTCTCCTTCGACCTTGCACAGGTTATATAGGTATAAATAGGCATGTCAATGGTCAGCCCTTTACGCAGATTATCAAGCTGGCCGATAAGTAAATTCCATTCGATGGAATTGGGGTGGTCGAAATTGATCTTGGCTTTTTCCTCAGCTGGTTTATGGCCGTTATCCTTGTAATATGCGTCCTGCGGAATGATGGTTACGGTATCTTTTGGCAGTCGTTTGATGATCTGATGAACCACCGTAGACTTACCCGATCCGGACCCGCCTGCAATTCCAATGATAAGCATCCGCTTGTAATGATTGACTGGTTACATGAGATAGCTCAGCAATATACCTGCTGCAACAGCTGAACCGATAACGCCGGCCACATTGGGTGCCATGGCATGCATGAGCAGGTGGTTGGTCGGATCGGCCCGCAGCCCTTCCATCTGCGATACGCGGGCGCTGTCGGGTACGGCCGAAACCCCTGACGAACCGATCAGCGGGTTTATCTTGTTTTCAGGTTTCAGAAACAGGTTCATCACTTTAGCAAAGATAATACCTCCAGCAGTAGCAATCATGAAAGAAAAGGCTCCCAGTGCAAATATAAGGATCGATTGCGGTGTAAGAAAGATATCGGCCTGGGTGCTGGCTCCCACCGTCAGACCGATGAGTATGGTCACTATATCTATCAGTGCATTGCTCGCGGTGTTGGCGAGTCTTTTCGTAACGCCCGATTCTTTCAATATATTTCCGAAAAAAAGCATTCCTAGAAGGGGTAATGCACTTGGGGCGATAAAAGTTGTCAATAGTAGACCGATGATGGGAAAGAGGATCTTTTCTCTTCTGGATACCGACCGAGGCGGTTTCATTCTGATCTTTCTCTCCTTCATGGAGGTCAGAAGCCGCATGATGGGGGGCTGGATCACCGGAACAAGTGCCATATAGGAATAGGCTGCAATGGCAATGGGGCCGATCAGGTTCTTGACTGTGGTGCCGTCGGGTAAAATATTGACTCCATTGGCCAGCTTTGAGGAGAGAAAGATAGCCGTTGGGCCGTCGGCTCCGCCGATGATGCCGATGGCAGCTGCCTCCTGCGGATAAAAACCCAGTACAAGCGCACCGAGAAACGTGAGAAAAATACCTACCTGTGCTGCTGCTCCAAGTAACATAAGCTTTGGATTGGAAATCAGGGAGGAGAAGTCGGTCATGGCTCCGATGCCCAGAAAGATAAGCGGCGGATAAACACCCTTGAGCACTCCAAAGTAAAGATAGTTCAATACACTTCCCTGTTCATATACTCCGATTTGCAGATTGGCTTCCTGCAGAAAAGGGATGTTGCCGATGAGGATTCCGGTTCCAATTGGCACCAGCAGCAATGGTTCATATTCGTACCGTATGGCCAGAAAAATAAAGATCAATCCCACGGCAATCATAACAAGATGCCCCAACTGAAGGTTGGCAAAACCTGTGTAGGAATAAAACCTCAGCAACCCATCATCCATCCGGTCGAGTGAAATTTCTGACGGATTTTCGCCGGATACACGGGCCACGGCTGCGGTAGTATCGCCTGCATTTCCGGCAAGGATCCCGGTATGGTCGAACACCAGCGGTTTAATGACAAATAGGAGCAAAATAACGGCAAAAACGGTGATTACTTTCCGGGTAGCGCCGTTCATATCCTTTAATAAATAATTCTTTCCCATACACAGGTTTATTCAATTTCCACCAGGGTATCGTTCTGGAGAACAGTGTCTCCCTGTTTCACCAGGATTTTTTTAATCAGGCCGTCCTTTTCCGCCAGCACATTGTTTTCCATCTTCATGGCCTCCATGGTAAGGATCTTTTGGCCAAGGCCGACCTTATCGCCCTCTTTAACCAGGATGGAGATAATGGTTCCCGGAAGGGGAGCCTTCACTGCCACATTGCTGGTGCTGGAAGGGAATTTTGGAATCCTTGCCTCTTTGGGAGAGGGACGCGGCGGCTCAGCCCTAACCAGTGTCGGAGTTTTGGTAACCTTCAGTTCCCGGTGGATCTCCACATCGTACAGGGTCCCGTTTACTTCAACCTTCGCAACATTTTCCTCGAGACCCAGTATTTCAACGTCATAATTATTCCCGTGAATTGTGAATTTGAATTTTTTCATTGCATTACTTTTTCAGGGTATTATACACGGAATAGATCTTTGAACTCCAGGGAGAATAATTTCTGGAGACTTTCTTAATGGTCATGACATATTTCTCTTCATCATGTATTTCATTAAAAAACAGATAAACAGCCGTTGCAATGGCGGCATTTTCCTCTGCCGAAACCGATAACATCTCTTTACTCAATGCGAGGTCTGGTTTTTGCCTGCGCATTCTCATCCTGGTCATAAAATCCTGGAATTTGGCGATCCTGATAAAGATAAAGACCAGGAGTGTCAGGGCAGAAAAAACAATCAAATACCCTGCCACGGTAATAAAAATCGCCAGGGAATCAATGTTATGTATTCCCGGGGTAACCGACAATATTTCCATATTGAACATACTTACAGTGGGATATTGGAATGCTTTTTCGGAGGAAGTGAATCTTTCTTCGTTTGCAGGGTCTGAAGCGCCCTGATAATCCGGAACCGGGTATTTCGAGGTTCGATCACATCGTCAATAAAACCGTATCTTGCTGCATCGTAAGGATTGGCGAAGCGGTTCTTGTATTCGAGTTCTTTCTCAGTGATATACTTCACTTTTTCCCGGGGATCTTCGATTTCGCTGATCTTTTTTCCTTCCAGTATCTCGATTGCGCCCTTGGGGCCCATCACGGCAATTTCGGCCGATGGCCAGGCATAGTTGATATCGGCTTTCAGTTGTTTGCAACCCATCACGTCGTGTGCTCCTCCATAAGATTTCCTGAGCGTCACTGTAATTTTCGGAACGGTTGCCTCACCATAGGCAAACAACAATTTTGCGCCATGAATGATGATCCCCCCGTATTCCTGGTTACTTCCGGGTAAAAAGCCCGGAACATCGACCAGGGTTATGATCGGAATATTGAATGCATCGCAAAACCTTACAAACCTGGCTGCTTTTCTGGAAGCGTCGATATCGAGCACCCCGGCCAGGAAGTTGGGTTGGTTTGCGACAATTCCGCACGGGATTCCGTTAAATTTCGAAAAACCCACCACAATATTTTTGGCATAATGCTGGTGAATCTCAAGGAATTCATTGTCGTCGACGATCAGATATATGACATCTTTCACATCGTATGGCTGGTTAGGGTTAGCCGGGATGATTTCATTCAGGGCGTCTTCAATCCGGTCGATTGGATCATGGCAGTCGGTTTGCGGTGGTTCTTCCAGATTGTTTTGCGGCAAATAGGAGAGGAGTTTGCGGATCAGCAGAATGCCTTCACTTTCATTTTCAATGCGGAAGTGGGCCACGCCTGATTTTGTGGCATGCACGGAGGCTCCGCCCAGATCTTCCGTAGATATCTCCTCACCAGTGACGGTTTTGGTAACCTTGGGCCCGGTAACAAACATGTAGCTTGTCTTTTCACTCATAATGACGAAATCGGTCAGTGCGGGAGAATAGACTGCTCCGCCCGCACAGGGTCCGAAAACGGCTGAGATCTGTGGAATCACACCGGAGGCGGCAATATTTCTCATAAAGATCTCCGCATAACCTGCCAGACTGTTCACCCCTTCCTGGATCCTTGCACCGCCACTGTCGTTAATACCAATGACCGGGGCGCCTACTTTTACAGCCTGATCCATGATTTTACAAATTTTTGCTGCAAATGTCTCCGACAGGGACCCTCCGAATACAGTAAAATCCTGCGCAAAAACGAATACCACCCTTCCATCGATCGTTCCTCTTCCGGTAACCACCCCATCGCCCAGATAATGTTCCTTGTCGAGACCGAAATCGCTACAGCGATGGGTAACAAACATATCATATTCTTCGAAGCTTCCTTCATCAAGAAGTTTCTCGATCCGTTCCCTGGCGGTGAATTTTCCTTTTTTGTGCTGCGACCGGATCCTTTCTTCACCGCCACCAAGCCTGGCCTGTTCACGTTTGGCCAGCAGTTCTTCGATCTTTGTAATGGTTGCCATAATATTACCGTTATTTACTGCAGAATTCAACTAAGATGCCCCGGGTTGACCTGGGGTGAAGAAACCCGATATTCATCCCCTCGGCGCCTTTGCGTGAAACTTTATCGATCAGCTCAAATCCAAGTTCTTCTGCTTCCCTGAGCGTCACTCCCGCGTTTTCCACCGCGAAAGCCAGGTGATGAATTCCCTCTCCTTTCTTCTCCAGGAATTTTCCAATGGGT
>CAYWHQ010000226.1:0-5639 GCA_964457665.1 uncultured Prolixibacteraceae bacterium
CCCGATACGGTTTATTGCCATCCCGACACCGCCTACTTCATGAATGACGTTTTTCCGCTCCTCACTTCAAGTTGCGCCAAATCCGGCTGCCACGACGCCCTCACCCAGGCCGGCGGGGTCAACCTGACCGATTATACCCAAATCATCCAGACCGGACAGATCGTTGCCGGTAATCCGGATGACAGCGAACTCTATGAGAAAATCACTGAAACCGATCCTGACAAGATCATGCCCCCGCCACCCAATACGCCTCTAACTGCCGGCCAGATCGCCCTCATACGAAAATGGATCTTACAGGGGGCCAAAAACAACCAGTGTGTGGAAAAGGGGTGCGACTCCATCAACGTGACCTTGTCGGGGACATTGAATCCTATCCTCCAGATGCACTGCACAGGTTGTCACGGGGCGGTCAACCCGGGAGCCGGATTCAACCTGACCACCTATGAAGGGCTTGTTGCTTCCGCCAATACCGGACAACTGATGGGAGCCATCCGGCATGATCCGGGTTACCGGCCCATGCCCCTTAACGGAAATAAACTTTCCGAATGCCATATAGCACAATTCAGAAAATGGATTATCGACGGAAAACCCAATAATTAAAATGATGAAACTGATATCAGGTCTGCTCATGCCGCTCCTGCTCCTCGTTCTCACAAACGGATGCTATTACGATAACGAAGAGGAGCTTTATCCTCAGACAACACAGTGTGATACAACCGCTGTGACCTACTCGCTGGCCATTGCCCCCATCATGCAGCAGTTCTGTAACACCTGCCACAGCGCAGGGGCTCCGTCCGGGGGCGTAGTAACCGATAATTACCAGGGACTCTCCGTTGTGGCAAACAACGGTATCCTGTGGAAAGCGGTTAACCATGAAACAGGAGCTACCCCCATGCCCCAGGGAGGAAACAAGTTATCGGACTGCAACCTGCTGAAAATCAAAAAGTGGATCGACCAGGGCAGTCCCAATAATTAACCCTTATAAAACGCTCAGCATGAAAAAATGGATTAAAATACTGGCACTCCTGGCATTATTGGGAATCGCCGCCGGGATCTTTGTATATTATTTCGTCTATAACAAACCTCATCCTGATTACGAAAAGTCGAAGGCCGAATATACCATGACCGCGAAGGAGTTGTATGAGGGATTTATCACCGGCGAGGCAACGCCCGGTCAGAAATACAACGGTAAGGTCATTGAAATCAGCGGTTTGTTAAGCTCAGTCGAGTCGGTCGATTCGCTGGTGATTGTCATTTTTGCCTTTAACCAGGGTATGTTCGGGGATGAGGGTGTCAGATGCACCATGCTGCCATCGTTCAACGAAGAGGCTAAAAATCTTGTGCCGGGAACGGAAGTTTTCCTGAAAGGTCTTTGCACCGGTTTCAACGGGAGCGACGTGATCCTGGAGAAGTGTTCGTTACCCCGGCCATGAACTTTTTGAATTCCATTACCAATTATTAACATTAACCATTGTTTTATGAAAACCATCCGATTTGCAATATTGATCGTCATGATGACTGCAGGATTGCTCCCTGGTTCACTGAATGCCCAGAAATTCATCACCAAGAACGGGCACATCAAGTTCTTCTCCGATTCTCCGCTCGAAAAGATCGAAGCGCATAACAGGCAGGTCAATGCCGCGCTTGATTTCGCCACCGGGGATTTTGTTTTCAGGGTACTGATGAAATCGTTCGAGTTCGAGAAAGCCCTTATGCAGGAACATTTCAATGAAAACTACGTGGAATCCGACAAATACCCGAACGCCACTTTTGCCGGAAAAGTGACCAACATTGGCGAGGTTGATCTTTCGAAAGAGGGGACCTATACGGTTGAGGTGGCCGGTAAACTTACTATTCACGGGGTTACCAGGGAGATCAAGGAAAAGGGCACCCTCGGGGTGAAAAGCGATAAGCTCGGCGCCCGGTCGAAATTCAACATTTTGCTGGCTGATTACGGGATCACGATTCCCGGGGCCGTGGTGAACAATATCTCCAAAACCATTGAGATCACGGTCGACTGCAACCTGGATAAATTCAATCCATAGATATGATACGAAAGATGCTCTGCCTGATGACCTGCATCATCATCCTGTCGACCGGCAGGATGATGGCGCAGGATGATCTGATGGCTCTTCTCGAGAAGCAGGAGAAGCCCAGGATCGATTTTACGACTGCCACCTTTAAAACCACACGGGTCGTGATCGGCCAGTCCATTGAGAACCCGGCGAAAGGAGATATGCTATTCCTTATCACCCACCATTTCGGCAAGCTGAACTCAGGATACCAGAGTCTTTTCGGGCTGAACCAGGCCTTTATCCGGCTGGGACTGGAATACGGAATACTGGACCGGTTGGCGGTTGGCGTGGGTATCAATACCTATCTGCTGACATGGGACGGCTTTCTGAAATTCAAGATCCTGCGGCAGAGCAAGGGGGCCAGGGTGATGCCCCTGTCGGTATCGCTATTTGCCAGCACCGCAGTGAGCACCCTGAAGTGGGCAGACCCCGACCGGAAAAACTACGCTTCAAGCCGCATGTCGTATGCTTTCCAGTTACTTATTGCCCGTAAGTTTACCGACTGGCTCTCCCTGCAGATCATGCCGGAACTTGTGCATAAGAACCTGGTAAAGACAAAGGAAGATAAAAACGATCAGTTCGGAATTGGCGCCGCCGGCCGCGTCAAACTCAGCCCGAGGGTCAGCGTAAATGCCGAATATCACTACCTCTTCCCTAATCAGGTCAAATCACAAAAGGTTTACAACTCCCTCTCCATTGGCGTGGATATCGAAACGGGGGGTCACGTTTTTCAGATCTTCCTGACCAACTCCACCGGGGAGATCGAACAGTATTTCATTCCTGAAACGACCGGAAGCTGGCTGAACGGCGATATCTTTCTGGGATTCAATATATCCAGAATATTCACCCTGTAGGATTCCGGAAACAGCCCACTATATGGTCGTTGACCATGCCTGCTGCCTGCATGAACGCATAACAGATGGTGCTGCCCACAAATTTAAATCCACGTTTATGCAACTCTCTGCTCATGGCATCCGATTCAGGAGTTTTTGCCGGGATTTCGGCGAGTGATTTCCAGTTATTTACAAGTGTTTTACCACCGGTAAACTGCCAGATAAACCGGTCGAAAGTACCGAACTCCTTTTGAACTTCCAGGAACCGGCCAGCATTTACGATCGTTCCACGGATCTTTGCCCGGTTTCGGATGATGCCCGGATCTGACATCAGGCGGTCAAAATCCTCCTCCGTGTATCTGGCTATCAACTCAGGGTCGAAGTTGTGAAAGGCCCTGCGGAAGTTTTCCCTTTTGTGAAGTACTGTTTTCCAGCTCAATCCCGCCTGGAATGCATCCAGTACCATGAACTCGAATAATTTCCGGTCGTCGTGAAGCGGAACACCCCACTCCTCATCATGGTATCTCATCATCATCGGATCCCCGGCGGGCCATTCGCAGGTTCTATTTTTTTGCATATATTATCTCATTTTAAATAATTTTGTAAAAAAAATTTATGAAACGATCGATCTTTCTCATGCTGACCTTAACCTGGTTCATGACAGGAACCCTTTTCAGTCAGTCGTGGCTGGCGGCAGCAAAGTTAAACGGAAAATGGGGATTTATCAATCCCTCAGGCGAATGGGTTATCCAGCCGGCTTTTGACAATGCCCAGCCGTTCGCGGAGGGGCTGGCAGGGGTAAAATCCGGAGACAACTGGGGATATATCAACGTCTCAGGAGAATGGGTTATTCAGCCGAAATATAAAAGAGCAGAGGATTTCAGCGAAGGGTTGGCGAGGGTTATTGTGCGCCTTCCCGATAACGACAAGTGGGTTTATCTTGACAATAAAGGAAACCAGGCATTCGATGGAACCTTCGAAAACTGCCAGAATTTCTCGGGCGGCCTCGCGGCAGCCAGAACCGGGAAGCAATGGGGGTATATCGACACCAAAGGAAAATTTGTGATCACCGACAACATGGAACACGCGGAAATATTCAATGACGGTTGGGGCAGGGTCAAGAAAGAGGGAATTTATGGCTTCATCGGACCCGACGGAAACTGGAAACTGAAGACCTCCTTCGAGAATGTACGCGACATGAAGGAAGGAGTAGCTCCGGCCAAGGGTTCCAAAGGATGGGGATTTATCAACCAGCAGGGCGAGGTTATCTTTCCGCTGGAGAATGACCATGCCCAGGCGTTTTCGGATGGTCTGGGCAGGGTATCGAGGAAGGGACGCTGGGGGTGTATCGATAAAAACGGCCAGCTGGTTATACCCTTTGAATACAAAAAATTCAGGGATTTCCAGGAAGGCCTTGCCCCCGCAGCCACAAAAGATCGGTGGGGATTTATAGATAAAACAGGCAAGACGGTGATTGATCAGATATATGATGACGCACGGCCCTTTTCAGGCGGGCTGGCTGCGGTATCACGCAAGGGGATGTGGGGCTTCATCGATAAAACAGGCAAGGAGATGACCGGTTTCAAATTTGAAAAGGTGCTGGAATTCACTCCGGCCAGATAGAATATCACTCTGTCCGGAACCGGGCGATATAGAGCCCGGTATCAAATTTCCTCCTGCATCCTTTATCGTTCATGTACCGGATCTGACCGAACACCTGACGTTCACCCCACGGCCTGTCGTGCACACCGCCGATGGACCACGCAATGCCGGCATAGCCGTTGGGGTCTCTTCCATCAATGGAATACCGGTCGTTGAGAAAGATTGCGACCTCCATCGCCTCTTCCGGAGAAGCGGTCCATTCCAGTATCTTTTTGGCCCAGTACATCCGCATGAATCCATGCATCTTTCCTGTTCTGACCATTTCAGTCTGGGCTGCATTCCACAATGGATCATGGGTAGAAGCATTTTCAAAAATATCCCTTCCATACATAAATTGCCGGGGATCACCCCGGTGGGCGTTCAGGGTTCGTTTCGCCCAGGGGTGAAAACCGTCGAAAGTATCATAGGCCGGGTTATACAGGCAAAAGTTGTCGGAGAGCTCCCGCCTGACGATGAGCTCCTCCAGAAAAGCGTGCAGTGATTCGCCCTCTGCCCCTGACCGGATGGCCTCCAGAGCCACTCTCTGGGCGGAGAGTTGACCGAAATGGAGCCATGGCGATAATCCGCTCTGACCATTGATTACAGGATTATTGCGGTCGGCCGCGTAGCTCTTCAGCCGGTTCTGAATAAACGCATGCAGCGCTGCAGCAGAGGCGCTCTCCCCGGGTATGAATTCAGAAACCGCTCCCACAGAACGGTCAGCCCGGAGGCCCTTTTCGATATCATCCCAGCAATGCTTTACCAGCATTGCGGAGTCTGGCAACACAGGGTGGGTAGCAAGAACGGGAATTTCATTCAAATAGTCAGCCAGAACCCCCGAAACCTTTCTTCGCAGGGTAAAAGCGCTGAATTCCTGTTTTCCTGAGATCATGCGGCAGGGAATGATATTATGCGTATCCACTTCGGTAAAGGGAATGGAGATACGCTGCGCCACCATTTCTTTCCACCGTAAAACAAGCCTGAGCGGGTTAAAATCGGTCACCAGGTAGCCCGCTGCAAGGGATGCAACAAATGACGGGATCATGATTTCCGGATTGCCTTCCAGCAAGGAAAAGCCAATATTTCTGTC
>CAYWHQ010000227.1:0-5634 GCA_964457665.1 uncultured Prolixibacteraceae bacterium
TACAACATAACAATTGCCAGTGTGTGATTAACAATAAATTAATATTTCGTTAACCTGGTGTTAATTTGATCAATCGGTGCCTGCTGTTTCTTTGCACTGTAAAAAACAACAAAAAGTCATTATGAAAAGAAATTATTGGAAACTGGCCGGGATTCTCACGTTGGTCCTGGTTATCGGATTTACCTCCTGTAAAAAGGATGAGAAGAATGCAGCTCCTGTCGTAACGCCTCCGGTTCTCACTACGGTGGAAAAGAATCTTGCCGTTGATATTACTTTTGCCTATATCACAGAAGCCGGTTTTAAGAATGCAGCGGTTACTGCCACGAGCGGTACTGCTGTCATCAAAACCAACGGTGTTTCCGGCGCCGGGTCCGGTAATATCGTGGTAACCTATACAGCCGGTGCTGCCATTGGCGCCGGATCGGTAATTCTTTCCGTAACCGACAATAATGGCACAACTACCTCCGTCACGGCCGTGATCAGTATCGTGGAAGAGCAAACCACCTTTAATATATCTTCCAATATTATCGAGAACACCTCATGGAAAACCGGGAAGGTTTATATTCTTGAAAGCCGTATTGCTGTGGTATCCGGAGTAACGCTTACCATTGAGCCGGGTGTAGTGGTCAAAGGCCAGGCAGGTACGGGAGCCAACGCTACTGCCCTGCTTATTGCCCGCGGCGGTAAGATCATGGCAGAAGGTACCGCCGAGAAACCCATCATCTTCACCTCGGTGGCCGATGAGATTTTACCCGGACAGGTTACCAGCCCGAACCTCGATCCTGATCTCAACGGATTATGGGGTGGATTGATCGTTCTGGGCAATGCCCCCATTTCGGCAGATGCCCCTTCGGTACAAATTGAAGGTATTCCTCCTTCCGACCCAAATGGCCTCTACGGTGGAACATCTGCAACCGACAATTCGGGTATCATTCGCTATGTTTCTATCCGGCATGGTGGCGCCAACATTGGCGAAGGCAATGAAATCAACGGCCTCACGCTTGGAGGTGTGGGTACCGGTACGATCATTGAAAATGTTGAAGTGGTGGCAAATCAGGATGACGGTATTGAGTTCTTCGGTGGTACCGTTAACGTGAAAAACCTTCTTATCTGGAATGCCGGCGATGATGCCGTGGATACCGATCAGGCATGGGCGGGTACCCTGGATAACTTTATCGTTGTAGCCGGCGACAACACAGACCATACCCTCGAAATTGACGGACCCGAAGGTGCTTTGTTGGCTGCACATACAGTCAAAAACGGTTCAGTGAAAGGAAATAAAAATGCCGAATTGGGTGATTTCAGGGATGGAGCCAGGGGAACATTCCAGAATATCTACTTCTTTGGTTTCCCTGATCCGGCTTTGGCAGGGGGAAGAGGTGACTTTTCACTGTCGGGTGATGAAAGCATTGCCAATTTTGCGGGGGGAATTCTGAATTTCAATAATCTTCAGATCACCCTTGCGTCAGACACCATGGACATTGCAACGGTTTTCAAAAACGGCACCGCTGCCCACGCCACAGCAGTTCCGGCAGGGAGTAATACCGTGGGCGCAAGCCTCACTGAATTCCAGAACTGGACCTGGGCCGCAGCATCAGGAGCACTCACTGATTTCTGAAAATATCCGGATGTTTGGTTTAACTCGCAGGTTCATAAGGACCTGCGAGTTTTGATTTAGATACTGTTAATATAGCAAATAATTCTATGCGATCGAAAAAAAAACTTCTGCTCTTTATTTTTACTGTACTTGCAGCAATAATCCACGCCCAAACCGGATTCATCAGGGGAACTGTGTATGATGATGCCACAGGGGATGTACTGCCCGGGGTTACTCTCTTTCTGGAAGGTACCACCACCGGAGCCCTCACAGATCTGGACGGTAAGTTCAACATCAAAGCCCCTGCGGGTATCTATACCCTCAGGGTCTCCTATATCTCCTACGAAACCCTCAATATCAAAGATGTTGGTGTTAAAACAGGGGAGGTCACCCTGCTGGACGATCTCAGACTAAAAGAGACCACCATCGAGCTGGCCGAAGTCACCATCACTGCCCAGGGAGTCCGGAATACTGAAAGTGCGCTCATCACAATGAAGCGAAAATCAGCGACGTTAATGGATGGTATTTCCGCGGCCAGTTTCAGGAAAATCGGAGACTCCGACGCAGCTGCATCCATGAAAAGGGTGACCGGCTTATCGGTTGAAGGAGGAAAATATGTTTATGTCAGAGGTTTGGGCGACCGTTATACCAAGACGATCCTGAACGGGGTGGATATCCCGGGACTAGATCCCGACCGAAACACAATCCAGCTCGACCTCTTTCCAACCAACATCATCGATAACATCATTGTGCATAAATCCTTTTCCGCTGACCTTCCGGCCGACTTCACAGGTGGGGTCATCGATATTAATATCAAGGATTTCCCTGAAGAAAAGCAGGGAAACATTTCACTAAGCCTGGGATATAATCCATACTTTCATTTCAACGACCAGTACCTGACCTACAAGGGCGGAGGTACCGATTTTCTCGGTTTTGATGACGGAACCCGGAAAATCCCTGCTACCAGTGATATTCCCCTGTTTTCGCAGGTGGTAGGCGATCCCTATGGCGCGGAAGGTAAGCGTTACCGGCAGATCCTCGAGTCGTTCAATCCAAACATGGCCGCATATAATACCATGAGCATGATGGATTATAGCCTGGGAGCTTCTTTCGGGAACCAGGTTCCGGTAAAGAAGACTACCTTAGGTTACAATCTTGCCCTCTCCTATAAAAGCAATACCGAGTTTTTCAGAAATGCGGAATACGGAAGGTACGGACTCTCTTCTGATCCGGATAACTACGAGATGGAGGTACGCGAATTCCAGAAAGGTGATTTCGGGACCCACAGTGTCCTTTGGAGTGCGCTGGCCGGTTTTGCAGTCAAAACCTCCGGCTCCAAATACCGATTGAATCTTCTTCATCTTCAGAATGGAGAATCCAAGGCAGGTATCTTCGATTATACCGGCTCCGACCAGGGAAGCGAGTTTTCAGGCTTTCAGCATAACCTGGAATATGGAGAGCGCTCCATTACCAATTTGCTGATCGACGGAAAAACAACTTTCCCGAAATCGAAATGGACCCTTGAATGGAAGGTATCTCCAACCCTTGCCAATATGCAGGATCCCGATATCCGTTTTACCCGGTATATTTCAGAGGGAGGAAAATATCTTATCAATACCGAATCCGGTTTCCCCGAAAGAATCTGGAGAGAACTGAAGGAAACCAACATTGTGGGGCTGGTCAATATAACGAAGGAATTCATGTTCAGGAAAGAAAAAGCCCAGGTAAAGTACGGACCATACTATGCCTAAAAGGAGAGAGACTTTGCCATACGGACCTATGCACTGAACATCAGAAATCTTACCCTTACAGGGAATCCGGATGAACTTTTCTACCCGGAAAACCTCTGGCCGAAAGACAGCAATGTAAACCGCGGAACAACCTATGAGGCATCATTTGTTCCCTCCAATCCCAATCAGTTTAATGCCAATGTCAACAACATGGCAGGATATGCCTCCATAGAGGCCAATCCCTTCAAAAAATTCAAAGCCATTCTCGGAATTCGTTTTGAAAATTATGTTCAGCGATACACCGGCCAGGATCAGCTTGGTTATAATGTACTTGACAACGAAAAGGTGCTGGACAACGTGGATTTTTTCCCTTCTGTTAATTTAATCTATACCCTCAACGAAAAGCAAAACCTGCGTGCATCATATGCCCGGACCATTGCCCGTCCATCGTTCAAGGAGCTTTCCTACGCTGAGATCTATGACCCCGTAAGCGGAAGAACCTTTATCGGCGGCCTTTTCCGTGATGCCAATGATGTTTCCGGAATCGTTTACTGGGACGGTAACCTCGTGAGTACCTACATCCATAACTTTGACCTCCGGTGGGAGCTGTTCTTCAATAAAAATCAAACGCTTTCTATCAGCGCTTTCTACAAGAACTTTATAAAACCAATTGAAATCGTTCAGTATGCCACGCTGGCCGGCGCTTTTCAACCCCGTAACGTTGGGAACGGACAGGTCTTCGGCGGAGAGGTAGAATTTAAGCTTTCCTTTGAAACCCTTACCAGGGCCCTGAAAAACATGAGCATCTCCGGCAATTTCACCTATACAAAATCCATCATAAAATTGAGTGAAACGGAGTATGAGTCACGGTTAGCCAATGCAAGAACAGGTCAGACCATCAGCGAATACCGCGAAATGGCCGGACAGTCGCCATACATTATAAACTGTGGAATATCCTATGACGGCGGGGAAAAGGGCTTTACCAAAGGACTTGAAGCAGGATTGTTTTATAATGTCCAGGGACTCACACTACAATATGTTGGTATTGTTGACCGCCCCGACATCTACACAAAACCATTTAATAGTCTGAACCTGAATGTAAGTAAAAGTTTCGGGAAAAATAAGAAATATCAGGCCGGGTTGAAGGTGGAAAACATACTGAATTCGGAGAAAGCTTCAGTGTTCAGATCCTATGAGGCAGCTGATCAATTCTTTACGCTACTTGATCAGGGTATTACAATAACGGCACAGTTCAGATACTCGTTCTTTTAACTAATCGTATTTCTGCTCCGTCACCAGTTTACCGGTCTCATCCCAAATGAGCCATACGCCTTTCTTCTCCCCCATCCGGTAGAACATCTCATACCGTTTGGTTCCCTTTTCATCCCAGATGTGCCAGAATCCATCTTTTTTGCCGTCTTTAAAGCCTGCTTCGGCAACCTTATTGCCCGCTTCGTCCCAGGAGATCCAGATACCATCCTTTTTCCCGGAACGATATGACCGCTGCTCCTTCCTGGATCCGTTTCCATAAAAGATCAGCGAGATCCCATCCAGTAAGCCGGCATTGATATTCAGTTCCGACACAAGTGCTCCTTGCTCGTTGAATTCTTTATGAATTCCGGAGAAGAGGTCACCTGACGAGGTATAATACTTTCCCTTTTTCAGGATGATGTCCTGCGCTCCCAGGTCACTGACCGGCAGAAAGAACAAGGCAAATAGTAAAACAGAGATGGATTTCATATCATCAGATTGTATCACTAAAAAACAGTGATAAAGATACTATAAAAGATGTATAAGGAGGAGAATCGTAATAAAAAACCGATCAAACCGTCAGGGAAGGATCGGGCTTAATTCGATGGTAAGCTTTTTCTTTTTCAAATCCTTTTCATCAACGGAAACCGTCTTTTCCTCATAGGAGAGATACTTTACCGACAACTTCTGCTGGTCCTGATCCCCCAGATTGATAATTGCCATTCCATCTTTATCGGAGTAGACTTTATTTCCATTCTCCCCAACAAGAAGACATACCCCGGCAAGTTTCTCTCCAGTTATCTGATCAAGAACTACTACTTTAACCGCAGAAGATCCGGTGGAGGAGAGCTTGTTCTCCTTTTTTCCAGCAATGGACGGAGAAGCGAATAAAACGGCGATTATGGCAATGAGCGAAATTGTGACCTTTTTCATTTCTTTTATGGTTTGATGCAAAATTATGACAGACATGGCCTGTGAACTTTAATTTATTGTTAATTTTATGTGAACATAATGTTACATGAATCCGGCACGCCAGAGAAATGCCTAACTTTATAC
>CAYWHQ010000228.1:0-5623 GCA_964457665.1 uncultured Prolixibacteraceae bacterium
ATCCTTTCAGTGCCTTGGCCTGATCCCCTTCCAGATCAATCCCCACTACCTCGATGCCAATCCCGAAGGACATGCCGGCGAAACGCGCGAGCAAAGGATCCTCGAGTTCCTGACACTGAACAGGAGCGTCACCGTTGCCGGACTCCGGGAGGGCTGCCTTCTGGAGACCGACGATGCCGGGATCACTTTGAAAGGCAAGCGGCCTTTACGAATTTTCCGCTACGGAATGGAAACCCGGGAACTGGAGCCAGGTCTCATCCCGTCAGAAATGCTCAAGGTTTCCTGAGAAATTGGACGCTAAAGAGTCGGATAATTTTTGTCATACGTGCAATATCAGACCATTTTTGCACAAAAAGAGTGCAAAAGTTGTTTCCCCTATTGCCTGATAAACCTGCTGAAGCCGGTATGACCGCCGGTGGTGGTCGCCCGGATCAGGTACATTCCGGGAGGAATCGTGAGGTTTGAAATTGTAAACCGCTTGTCGCCAGCCGGATAAAAGCTGCCCATTACTTGCCCGGTTGTACTGATCATAGAGATTTCCGC
Source organism: uncultured Prolixibacteraceae bacterium (assembly GCA_964457665.1). GTDB lineage: Bacteria > Bacteroidota > Bacteroidia > Bacteroidales > FEN-979 > CAYWHQ01. The sequence goes on from CAYWHQ010000228.1 coordinate 544, forward strand.
AAGGTGGAAGCGACTTTCAACAACCAGGTAACCGGTGCATGGATTGGGATAGATCTTCGCGATGACGGCCTGGTTTTCTGCCATTCCAACAGCTCCGATGCGGCAACCGGTGATCACCCTGGATGGCTTCCCGGTGGCTGAATCCCCGCTGGCGGCAACAGGAGTGACCTCGAACACCAGCCATCTTCCAACATCGAGCGTGTCAATGGTATAGGTGATACGGGTAGCGGTATCGATCGGGGTCATGTCAACCATCAGTGAATCATTCGAACGGTACCATTGGTAAAGGGAGGTGCCTTCGGGAATGAAATTGCAGTTTTCGTATGAGTAGTGACCGGTAATGATCTGTTTATTCACAAAGAGACCCTGTATCCCCACGTTGTACACCCACGGCGGAGTGGGTATCGCGGGATTATGGTTGTTGAACCAGGCGCTGTAAATCCCGCCGGTATCGGGCAGGTTGTAACCCCTGGCAAGGAGTCCCTGCAGTTCAGTCCGCTGCGGATCGCCGCTCATCCTGAACCTGAACTCCAACGGTGCATACCGTGCCAGCAGGGTATCAATGAGCAGCGTGGCGGAATAGATGCTGTCATTTTCTTCCTCTGCGAGGATATCGCCACCCGACCACTGGTTGAAGTTTCCAATAACCTCAAGATAATCAGTGCCGCGGGTAAAATGGCCGGCCAGGATCTGATACTGCATGGCACAGTTGAATTCCATGGGGATAAATCCCGGATGAATGTTGTTGAAATAACAGGTTATGCTCCGGTTCGTGTCGGGTACCAGCAAAAACCGGTTGGAGGATTCGGCAATGACCGTATCGCCGAAGATCCTGAAATAGAAGATGCAGGTTTCGCCTGGATCGGGGGCATATTGTACCCAATAGACCAGCGTGGTATCTTCTTTTTGCATAGCGCCTGACCCCTGGTAGTTATTGACGTTCCCGATCAGTTCGACACTGTCGGTGAGGGGGTTGAAAACGCCTGCTGAAGTCATATACTGCATGTCGATACGAAACGTGATGATGGCCGGGGGATCGTTGTTCCACCAGAATTCGACTGAATCGGAGATGCCCGCGGCTGTAAAGCTTCGGCTGACATCTTCGTACAGGGTATCGTTTATCCTGGCCCTGAAGTGGTAGGTTCTTCCGGAATCAAGCCCATCGGTGACACTGCCGGTGTATAGGTTGCCGGCATTGCGGACCAGCAGGAGGGCAGGAAGGGTGTCGCCGAAATCAATGCTGAGCAGATCGGTCCCGGGCCGGAAAATACCTGTTTCCACAGCTTTATTCATCTTAACGGTTAAATGGATGGCTGACACTGAATCGGGATGCAGGGTTCCGCTCCGGGATGCCACCGGACAGAATATCAGCAAGAGAAGTAACAGGTTGATAACGAGATTAGCGATTGCGATATCTGAACGTCTGGAGATGTGATGTGACATGGCCCTGAAGGGTTAAGTTTGAAAATGCAAAAGTAATAATTCCGGATGAGGCATTCTCAGCGTTTCCGGAAAATGGTACCGGTACGGCTGGTATTGTATACCTGCAGATGATGGGTCTGGTCCTCTTCCCGGTAAAGGGTGGTGTGAACAGTGTTGTCGTCGATGCGCCCCGTCCCGCCGAAAGATGGGTGGTCGGTCGTAAGAAGGATCATGTAATCGCCAGGTTCAGCTACAGGGAATCCGTAACCTGGATGCGACCGGTGAGGATGGAAGTTGAATAGCAGTATCAAACCTCCTTTCGAGAATATAATGGTTTTATTCTCCTCGTCGATCCGGATTAAATCCCCGTAATTGATCTTCAGGAGATTATAATCTGCAACAATCCTGAGCATCGCCTTGTCAAAAGCCCCGAGAAACCTGTATTTGAGGTCTTGACGCTCCATGAGCGACCACTGCCGGCGTGCATACTGGTAACTCCAGTTATTACCCTCACGCGGGAAGTCGATCCAGTCGGGATGTCCGAATTCGTTTCCCATGAAGTTCAGCCAGGCCTGACCGCCGAGCGTGATGGTGATCAGCCGGATCATCTTATGCAGGGCCATTCCTCTGTCGATTACCAGGCTCTCCTCCTGCCTGCTCATTTTAAAATACATCTCGCTCTGCATCAGCCGGAAAGCGATGGTCTGGTCGCCAACGAGCGCCTGGTCGTGCGATTCACAATAGGCCACCGTTCCCACATCCGGGAGGCGGTTGGTCAGCTGATGCCAGAGTTCATGCATGTTCCAGTCCTCATCCTTCTGGTCTTTAAGGAGTTTTATCCAGTGGTCGGGGATGGCCATTGCAAGCCTGTAATCGAAGCCAACACCGCCTTCCCTGACAGGCCGGCAAAGACCGGGCATGCCGCTGACCTCCTCGGCGATGGTGATGGCGCCCGGTTTGGTCCGGTGCGCAACCGTGTTGGCAAGCTGCAGATATGTCAGTGCATCCCATTCCACCCCGGTCATAAAATACCCGTCAAGGTCCCAGTTCGACCTGAATCCGTGGTCGAAGTATATCATGGAGGTCACCCCGTCGAACCGGTATCCGTCGAAACGAAACTCCTTCAGCCAGTATTTCACATTCGACAGCAGAAACTGCAGCACCTCAGTCTTCCCGTAGTTGAAACACTTGGAGTCCCAGTGGGGATGATCGCCACGGGGACCGGGGTGGAAATACTGATCGTCGCTGCCGTCGAGGAGATTGAGTCCCTCATGGGTGTTTTTTACCGTGTGGGAATGTACGATGTCCATGATCACGGCGATTCCCTGCTGATGTGCTGTACGGATCAGGTATTTAAGCTCTTCCGGCGTACCGAAGCGTGAGGAGACGGCGAAGAAATTGGATACATGGTAACCGAAGGAGCCATAGTATGGGTGTTCGGCGACCGCCATGAGCTGGATCGTGTTATATCCTGCATTCTTGATATAGGGGATAAGATACTGAACAAATTCGGCGAATGTCCCGACTCCTTCACGCTCCATGGCCATCCCGACATGACACTCGTAAATCACCGGGGGCACCCCGGGGTCGGGGCTGAACCGGTCGCCTTCCCAGTCGAAGGGTTTCGGCGGCGCCCAGATCTGCCCCGTAAAGTCCTTTGTGACAGGATCCTGTATAACCCTCTGTATGTAGGCGGGGATTCGCTCATGCCAGCCATGGTCGGAGTGAACCATCACCTTTATCCGGCCCTGGTGTACGAAACGGTCATGATAGATTTCGTCGGGGAGAAAGATCTCCCAGTTCCCCTTCATATCACGTGTAAGCCGGTGGCTGTATCTCTGCCAGTCGTTGAAATCGCCGAAAAGATAGAGATCCTGTGCGGCAGGAGCCCATTCCCTGTAATACCATCCCTTCCGGCGCCGGTCATGATGGATGCCGAAGTGTTGGTATGCCGACGAAAAACGGTTCAGTCCGCCATGCCAGGTATCGATATCCTGCAAACGCTTCCGGTATCGTTCGATACGGTCGGCGATCTCCTTTTCGGCAGGTTCAAGCCAGGGATCTTTTCTGACCAGTGCGGGTTTTGGTTTTTTCCGTTCCTTCATGATCTTAAACTCAAGGTATCTTCACAAATTTATCTATTTTTGGTTACCATTTCACGATCATGCCACTCTCGAAAGGAAAAAAAATCCCGGGCATTCCCTGGTACCTGGTCATCGCGTTGGTTTTCATGATGATGATCCTCTTCATACTCGGTCATTTTTACTATGTTAAGCAGGAAAAGCAATACCTGGAGGACCAGAAGAGGTATCTTTCGGCAATGAACGCTGCCAGGGCGGCCGATGTCGGAAAGTGGATAGAGGAGCGGAAATTTGAGGGAGTGTTCCTGATGCGGAACAGCATCTTTTTATCGCTTGCCGCGAAACTGGCAGCCAGCCCCGGTGACCGTTCCCTTCGCCGGGAAGTTGAATCATGGTTTATTCCGCTCCGGCAGAATCACGACTATCTTTCTATCACGCTGGCGGCTAAGGACGGCCGGATATTGGCTGCTGTCGGAGATACCTCCGGACTCAGCTTCCCGGGAGCCGGCCCCGCAGGTTTTAATCTCGCATCACGGGAGATCCTGGTAACTGATTTTATGATCAATATGGCTGACTCGTCGGTATACCTTGACTTTGTCGTTCCATTGTCGGATCAGTGCCCGGATTGTCCGTTCGCGGTGTTCCGGATTGATCCGGTGCCTGTCATCTACCCGATAATGTATAAACATGGTACCCCGGATCGTGGCTATCATACCCTGATCACCGCTGTCAGGAACGGTAAAAGGATGGTGGCAGCCACACGGATCGCGGGCAGCGACACCCTGCTGAGCGCAACCATCGTCCCCGAAGGGAGTCTATCCCATCAGCGTCACCGGGGCGAGGGAGCCCTCGCACTGGTGGAGGAGCTGACCAGCAATACCGGTCAGGTGGTCGTGGACTCCAAAAATATCCCGGGAACCTCCTGGTCGGTGGTAAGCCATATCAGCCTGCGGGAACTATACGGCCCCCTGCGGAAGCTGGCATTGAATGTGGTTGTGTATATTCTGATATTCGTGGCGGTTCTGCTTGTCATCGGTTTTCTTATCTGGATGCAGCAGCGGATCCAGTTCTACCGTAACAGACTGAAGCTGCAGATGGACCACGATCGGGCCGAGGAGAGGTTGCGGTTTATGAATGCCCTGATGCAGGAGGTGAACGATGCCATCATTACCTTCGACCGCGACCTGATGATCCTGAGCTGGAATAAGGGCGCCGAACGGATTTACGGATGGAAGGCCGAAGAGGTGGTGGGGAAATACGGAGGAGGATCGCTCCGGGTCGATTTTCCTGGCGCCTCACGCGACAGCGTTTTCAAGGAGCTGGAAGACAAAGGTTTCTGGAAAGGAGAGGTGGTGCATAAAAGAAAAGACGGCTCCACCGCCTACCTGCTTTCCTCCACCAGCCAGCTCCGCGATGAAAGTGGCAATGTGCTTGGGATCATCACCATAAATAAAGATATCTCAGCAGTAATCCATTCCGAAAAGATTAAATCTGCGGTTTACAGGATCTCGGAACTTGCACACAGCACCCGCGACCTCGACGACCTGTTTGCCTCCATCCACGTGGTGATCGGGGAG
>CAYWHQ010000229.1:0-5611 GCA_964457665.1 uncultured Prolixibacteraceae bacterium
ATCGCCATGTTCCAGGGCATTCCTGATCTCCTGCAGATGCCCCATATCTTCCCGGATCAGGATGAAATGTATATTTCTTCGGGTAAGGATCTCCGACATATACCCTTTGATCTTCCGATGTTCGGCGTCGAAAAGGATGATATGGATGCGTTTTTCCAGCCGGTTCAGCAGCTGGCCTGCAATCTCCCAGTTCCCGATGTGACCGCTGATAAGCAATCCTCCCTTGTCAATCTGCCGCAGGTACTCTTCCCCTTCAAAGTCGAAGGTGAAGTTGTGCTGTAAACCAGCCAGCATGGCGACCTTGTCCAGCAGGATCTGACCGAAGAGGTAGAAGTTCCTGTAAACGCTGAGGAGGCTGTTGCACCGGCCGTATTTCATTCGTTTACGGTAGAAGGAATATGCATGGCGGAAGGGTTTTCCGGAGAAGAACAGATAATAGAGCGCCACTACCCTGAGGAGGATATAGGCAGGATGCAATCCGAAATGTTTCAGTGTCCAGACAAAAATCTTGTATCCGAGCACGCCACCACGGGTTTTTCCTTCCCAGGTTGCCACGATCGTATCAGTTTTGGATTACCTTTTGGATGACATAGTGATAGAAATCACCAAGCTGTTTAACATCGGACATCTCTTCGGCTTTCATTTTAAAACCGAAATTCTTTTCAATGATCACGAAGAGGTCAACAAAGTCGAGGCTGTCGATTCCCAGGTCGTTCTTCAAACTGGCTTCGGGATGGATCAGTTCTTCATCTATCTCTATCTCATCCACCAGCAGGCGGTTTATTTTTGCAATGATCTCCTCTTTTTGCATTCATGATGATTTAGCATGCAAAAATAAGGGAAAGTTTTTAAAAATCAACGGGGCCAGGCACGCACCACCAGGGCGGAATTGGTGCCTCCGAATCCGAAGGAATTTGATAAAAAGGCCCTGATTTCCTGTTTTTTAACTGTTGTGATGATATTCAGTCTGGCTGTAACTTCGTCAGGGTTTTCGAAGTTTATATTCGGAGCGATGAATCCGTGGTTCATCATAAGCGTGGAATAAACGACCTCGCTGGCTCCGCCCATCCACATTTCGTGGCCGGTCATGGATTTGGTGCTGCTGACAGCAGGTTTGCCGGAGCCGAACACCAGGTCGATGGCTTCGGCTTCATTGCTGTCGCCAGCTGGTGTAGAGGTTGCATGTGCATTCACATAATCAATGTTGTGCGGCGAAAGGCCCGAGTCCTTCAGGGCCATGGTCATGGCCCGGGCAGGGCCATCGACATTGGGCAGGGATATATGTTCCCCGTTGGAGGAGAAACCGTATCCGACGACTTCTCCGAGGATAGGCGCTCCCCTCCTAAGGGCCGAATCGAGGCTTTCGAGGATAACGGTGGCGGCGCCCCCGCTGGGGACCAATCCGTCGCGGTCGCGGTCAAAGGGCCGACTGGCGCTCTGTGGGTCCGATTCGCGGGTGGAGAAGGCGTTGAGCGCATCGAAGCTGGCCGTCGATTCAGCGTTGATCTCCTGGGCGCCTCCGCAAATGATGATCTGCTGAAGCCCCTGCCTGATCATCATGTATCCCAGTCCGATGGCATGGGAGCCGCTGGCACAGGCCCCGCTGACCGTGAAGTTGATTCCCCGCAACCGGAAAATAACGGAGAGGTTCATCGACACTGTTGAATTCATCGACTGGAAGATATATCCCGAGCCGATCATCATGGTATCGCGCCTCTGCCGGAGGATATCAACGGATTCAACAACGGGCACTGCAGAACTGTCGTTGCCGAACAAGATGCCTACCTCGTGCCGGTCGATGAAATCCTGGTCGATCCCGGCGCTGCGGAGGGCCTCGGTGGTTGATACCCAGGCATACTCTCCCTGCACAGGAAGTCCAACCCTCATCCTTCGGTCAAGTAAACCTTTCAGGGCAGGACGTTCCACCACGCCTGTCAATGCCGACCTGAATCCCATGGCTTTACGTTCGGGATCGAAAATGATTCCCGATCTGCCATGGTAAAGCGAATCCTTCACCTCGGCAAGATTTCTACCGATGACCGAATAGATTCCCATCCCGGTGATAACGACCCGTTTCATGTGTAAAGCCCGCCATTTATGTTGATAACATTGCCGGTGATATATCCGGCTTCACCAGAAGCAAGGAAAGCAACGGCGCCGGCAACCTCCTCTGGTTTCCCAAACCTTCCCATCGGAATCATGACTTTCAATTGAGTCTCGTCAAGGTCTTTGGTCATATCGGTCCGGATGAATCCGGGAGCGACTGCATTGACCGTGACATTCTTCTTTGCCACCTCCTGTGCAAGGGCCTTGGTGGCTGCAATCACGCCACCCTTGGCGGCGGAATAGTTGGTTTGCCCGGGAAGACCTTTAATACCCGAAAGGGAGACCACATTGACAATCCTGCCATACTTGTTTACCAGCATATCCTTGATAAGGAGACGGGTAATGTAAAGAAAGCTGTGGAGATTCGTATTCAGTACGTCGAACCATTCTTCGTTCTTCATCCACATCATCAGGGCGTCCTTCCGGATGCCTGCGTTATTGACCAGCACGCTGATGTACTGACCTTGATTTGCTTCCTGCCAGCGGCCTATTGCCTGTTCCACAGCCTCCTGTGAACATACGTCAAACGGGAGCAGCTCAGCTTTACCGCCGGCAGCAGTGATCTCGTCAAGGGTTTTCACAGCCTCGTCCACATTGCTGTGATAGTTGATCAATACATGCAGACCTTCAGCTGCCAGCCGGAGGCAAACCGCCCTGCCGATCCCGCGGGATCCACCTGTTACCAAAGCAATGTTCATAATGGTTATTCTTCAAAGGAGAACTGAGGCTTATTCTCCATGATATATTGTTCAATATTCCTGATATCTCTGTACTTAATGGTGTCCTCTGTAAATTTGGGCACAATCCTGCGAAGGTCTTCATACTTACTTCTCGAATAGCTGGAGAGCCGTTCCCTGGTTTCGAGATAATCGATGGCCTGGAGGATCGAGATCATCTCGATAGCGAGTACCTGGTAAGTATTGTCGATCACCTTTTTACAGATCAGCGCCGAATTGGTTCCCATGCTCACGATGTCCTGGTTGTCGTTATTATTGGTAATGCTGTGCAGGTACATCGGGTAGGAGAGGGTCTGGTTTTCGGCTACAGTGGAGACAGCGGTGAACTGTACACCCTGCATTCCGAGGTTAAGACCGAGTTTCCCGAGGTTGATGAATGGGGGTAGTTTTTCGTTCAGTTTAGGATTCATCAGGTAGTTAAGTTGCCTTTCGGCCAGCATCGAGAGTTTAGCCACCGCGATCTTGACCTTGTCCATCTCCAGGGAGATATAGTCGCCATGAAAGTTGCCGCCATGATATACGTTGTGGTGTTCGCCGTCGATGATGGGGTTGTCGCTTGTTGAATTCACCTCATTCATCAGGATATGCATGGAGTAGAGGATGGTGTCGAGCACAGGTCCGAGGATCTGCGGCACACAGCGGAGCGAATAGTACTCCTGTACCTTGTGCTTGAAAACCTCCACGTCGACGGTGGTGTCGCTGTTGTACAGATGGTCGGCGCGGCGCCGGATAAGCTGACTGTCCTTCAGGATCGATTTCATGGTACGGGCAACCTGGCGCTGACCGTGGTGTGTCTTGGCCCTGTTGAGTCCGTCGGAGAAATGGTCGTCATAAGATTCCACGATCTCGGTTATCATGGAAGAGGCAAGGATTGCCCAGTCGAGCAGGTTTCGTGCATGGATGGCATTGATCATGCCGATACCTGTCATGGCGGAGGTGCCGTTGATCAGGCCAAGCCCCTCCCGGATGTGCATTTTTACCGGAACAAGCCCTTCTGCTTCAAATACCTCTGCCGTAGGTCGCAGTTCGCCCTTATAGCTTACTTCACCTTCCCCGATGAGGTTGAGGGCAAGGTGGGCGAGCTGTACGAGATCACCACTGGCGCCCACACCCCCGTGTTCGGGAATGAACGGACTGATGTCGCGGTTGATCATCTCCTTGAGCAACTCCACCACCTCCGGATGAATACCCGATTTGGCCTGCACAAGCGAGTTGATGCGGGCAAGCATGGTAGCTTTGGCATAGATCTCGGGCAGGGGGTTACCGCATCCCGCCGAGTGGCTGCGTATCAGGTTATACTGCAGCTCCAGCTCACGGTTGTTGTTGATTTTAAACTGGGCCATCGGACCGAGTCCGGTATTGATGCCATAGATAACCTTTCCTTTTGCAAATTCCTTGAGAAAAAGGAAATCCTCCTCTACCTTCCGTCTGGCCTCAATGTCAATATCTATTTTTTCGTTCTCAAAAAGGATCTTGAAGAAATCGCCAACAGTCAGTTTCCTGTTTCCTATCAGTATCATTTCACGCTCTTTTATCCATCATTTCAACCTGCAAAAGTAAAAAAATATCGGGAAGTGAAAAAACCGGCCGATGGTCGGTTACCAGTGCTCCGCCGAAACACGGGAACTGATCCCGTCGGAAGCATGGTAAGCCCCTAAATTGAGACGGTAGATGGAGGCGGGTTCATTGTCGTCGCTGCCATGCTGGGCGATTTTATATGCTATACCCGGGTATTTTACTGAAAGAAGCATCAGGAAGTTCTCTACGGTATTGATTGTCTGACCCGTTTTTTTTGTGGTGTTCAGGCGCAGGCTTGCGGTCAGGATGTGGGTCACGCCAGCCGACTTCAACTGGTGAAGGAGCGAGTCGGGATATATAGCGTAGAACCCTTCGCGGTTTCCCATAAATTTTTCAGCAAAGAGATCATAATTATTCAGGCATCTGATCGAGTATTCCCCGAACCGCGCGAGGTAGTGGCCCGAAGAGTCGCGGCCGGTCCGGATTAAACCGAATCCGGTATTTCCCTGTATTGCGACAGCGGACAGGTTTCTGCCGATAAGACCCTCCAGGTCAGGCGGTAATTTTTTCTCGAATACCTGCTTTGGCGGAACGGCAATCCAGGCTTCCGGATCCGCTTTCCATGCCTGCAGTACGGGATCGGCCGGCCAGGTGGGCAACCGGAGGATGCCGTAAAACTTCCGTCCGTTGCTGTATATGAACGAGATGGAGGGTTTACGGCAAGCTACCAGCGCTGAATCCGGAAGATTCCCGGCTACCCATCGGCTCATTGCAATGTAATTATCCCAATCGGGGGTAAAGCCGGAGGGAGTTTTGGGGTGGTCGCGGGCAGTTGCCACAGCCTGATAGGTAGTCCGGAGATTCGTCAGCAACAGGATGGCCGACAATGCGGCGATGATCCATTGAAAATCTTTAAGGGTCCGGCGTTCAAAAAGGTAATAGGGTCCGGCAAGAACGACCAGCAGCAGGATCGGATATACCGGTACGATCAGCCTCGACTGATCCCATATCACACTGACCGTCACAAAAGTTACTATGCAGAACACAGTGGCATAGATCCCGGCAAAAAGAATATACCGGTTATGCCGGTAAGCGGTTGCCAGCCCTGCAGCAAGGAGGGCCACGAACAGAATGGTCACCTTGAACGAGTTCCAGAAATACTTGTCACGGAAGGCGGACAGGAAGTTCTCGAATCCCACGAAGGTATGGAAGCCCGGGTCGATGAAGGTATATCGGAAAAAACTGACCAC
>CAYWHQ010000230.1:0-5554 GCA_964457665.1 uncultured Prolixibacteraceae bacterium
TGTCCCCGATAATGTTTGCATTGTGCGGCAACCAATCTGGCAACAATACGAAGAATAAAAGAAACTGGTCGGACGCAATAAGAAGGATAAATTTAATGCCGCCTTTCTCTCAGAAACGAAAAAACGTCCCGGTCTCGAAGCTTTCTCCGTTTGGCTGCGCGGCAACTTTTTCATTCCCGATGCCCGGGCCTTCTGGATCAGGCCGTCGGTAAAGTTTCTTGCAGGTTGGCTCCGGGAACATAAAACCAACGCCATCGTCTCTACCGGCCCTCCCCACAGCATGCATCTTATCGCCATGGAACTGAACCGCAGAACCGGTATCCCCTGGCTGGCCGACTTCCGGGATCCGTGGACCGATATCGACTTTTATCAGGATCTCAGACTCCACAGCTGGGCCGACCGAAAACACAAACGGCTGGAGAAAGCAGTGCTGCGGAATGCCTCAAGGGTCACCGTCATCAGCAAGGGAATGGCTGCAGCTTTCGGTAGGATCTATAACAGAAGGTATGATGTCATCACCAATGGATATGACGAAAGCGACCTGCCCCTTCAAGGGGATACTTTTTCCCTCGATGAGAAATTTTCCATTGCCCACATCGGCACACTTGTCGGCTCCCGTAATCCCCTTACCCTCTGGGAAGCACTGCGTCAACTTATTACCGAAGTACCCGGTTTCGCCGACGATCTTGAGATCAAACTGGTGGGAAAAACCGACTATTCCATTCAGGACTCCCTCACCTCGTCCGGACTCAGAAAGTATGTAAAACAATCAGATTATATGCCTCATGATCAGGTCACCAGGGAACAACGGCGGTCCAGGGTATTGCTGCTCATTATCAACCAGACCCCCAATGCAGCCATGATCCTCACCGGCAAGTTCTTTGAATACATGGCGGCCGAAAGACCCATCCTTTGCCTTGGACCCTTAGAAGGGGATGCAGCATCCATTCTGAGAGAGACGGGAACAGGTCTGATCGCGGGATTCGGCGATACGGATACCATGAAGAAGCACATTAAACTGCTGTACCAGCAGTTTAAAGAAGGTAATACCTGGCATGCAGAGGGAAATATCCATCGTTTTACAAGAAGGAACCTTACGCGGATGATGACCTACGTAATGGATGAAATGACCTCCGGTCAATCCTAGGACTCCCTCGTTCCGTCGCGGCGGTATCGCACCACAGCTTTATTTTTCCAGCGTCCCGAACGATAATAAAAATAATACAGAATCAAACCGGTCAGCCATCCGACAGGCACCGACCACCAGATGCCCATCAACCCGATGGCAGGAGAGCCTGACAGAAAATGGGCTACCGGAATCCTGATGATCCAGAGTGAAAACAAACTTATGAACATCGGGATCAGCGTATCACCGGCACCCCTCAGCAATCCGTTCACCACGAACATGGCGCCAAAGATGATATATGTTGCCCCGATGACCCGAAGGTAGTCGCTGCCAATGTCAATGACTGCAGGATCAGTCGTGAAAATCCCGATCATATGGTGCCCAAAAAGTAATGTAACCATCGAAATTATCAGTGAAACTACACCCGTCATCTTCAGGGTTGCACGCAACCCTGCTTTAACCCGGTCGGGCCGGTTTGCACCCAGGTTCTGTCCGACAAAGGTCGAAAGAGCTGCAGCGAAACTCATGGCGGGCAATGCGGCAAAACTGTCGATCCTTCCGGCCGCACTGTAGGCAGCATTCGCATCTACCCCGAACCGGTTGACAATACCATACAGCGCAACCATCCCGGCAGCCACAAAGGTCTGCTGAAACCCCGTTGGCATGCCGATGCGTATGCTTTTCCGGAATATTTCATAATCAAAAACCAACGACCGGAATGAAAACCTCACCAGCTTGTGATACCGGTTCAGATAAATGATCTGTGCCACGAAGGCCATTGCCTCCGAAATGACGGTTGCGATTGCAACACCCCTGATCCCCCAGTGAAAAACAGCCACAAAGATCAGGTCGAGGATGATGTTGAGGATCACGGAACCGATCAGAAAGTACAGGGGCGTTTTTGAGTCGCCAAGCCCCCTCAGAATGGCGCTGGTTCCGTTGAAGCCGAACAGGAAAACAAGACCTGAAAGAATGATGACCAGAAAGTCGGTGGCTCCCGGAATGATCTCCGGGGCAAGGTTGATCAGGTCAAAAATAGGCCCGATCAGCAGGATCCCGGCGCCCCCGACCACAATGGAGGTAAAAAAAAGGAAAATATAGGTGGTCCCAACCGCCCTTTCGATCTTCGCGTAATCCCTGGCCCCGAAATATTGCGATATCACGATCGTAAAACCAATCGTGATCCCGATGATGAAAGATACCAGCAGAAAGATGATCGGTGATGACGTGCCCACTGCAGCCAGCGCCTCCTTCCCGATCAGCCTTCCCACAACAATGCTGTCGACGACATTGTATAACTGCTGAAAAACATTCCCCAGCAGCATCGGCAGCGCAAACCTCAGGATCAGCCTGCCCTCATTCCCGGAACTCAGATCTTTCAAAACCAGGATGAATTACCGGGCCAAAGGTAGACACTTTATCGATGGATTTTGTACCTTTGCACCAACAACAGTCCGTTCTGTCGCTCCGGTTGAAAATTCAAACAGATTAGATACCGGGGAGGAAAGTCGGGACAACAAAGAGCGCCATGCTTCCTAACGGGAAGGACCCGTGCAAACGGGTACGGAGAGTGCCACAGAAAATTACCGCCCCGGAGCGATCCGGAGTAAGGGTGAAAATGTGAGGTAAGAGCTCACGTCGCGGCCGGGTGACCGGCCGGGAGGGTAAACCCCATGGGTTGAAAGACCATGTATATCCCGGTCTGCTTCCTGCTCGGAAGATCTCCCTCGGGAGTGCCGGGAGGGGTGGGTCGCCGGAGCCGGCTGGCAACAACCGGCCCAGACAAATGACAGAAGTCCCGGTTCGCCGGGATACAGAATCCCGCTTACAGGACTGTTGTTTATTTTGAATGCACATGAAGATCGTTACCATCATCGGCGCCAGACCTCAGTTCATCAAGGCAGCCACCATCAGCAGAATCATCCGGTCGCAGATTACCGTCAGGGAGATCATCGTCCATACCGGACAACATTACGACCGCAATATGTCGGAAATATTTTTCCGCGAACTCGATATCCCCGAACCAGATTATAACCTTGGCGTGGGCTCCGGAAGCCATGGAACCCAGACAGGTAACATGCTCCGTCTCATCGAAGAGGTATTGATCCGGGAAAAACCCGACTGGACCCTCGTGTATGGCGATACCAACTCCACCATGGCCGGAGCGCTGGCATCGGTCAAACTCCATATCCCCGTCGCTCACGTCGAAGCCGGACTCAGAAGCTTCAACCGCATCATGCCCGAGGAGATCAACAGAATCGTCACCGACCGGATCAGCGACCTGCTCCTCGCTCCTACCCTCACAGCCATCAAAAACCTGCAGCAGGAAGGACTCGGCGAGATCACAAAGTTCACGGGAGATGTCATGTACGACTCCGTACTCCATTACCGCGACCACATCATTGCCTCCCCCGGAAAATATCTGGTCACCGGAATACCCGAACGCTATCTCCTCGCTACAATCCACCGTGCCGAAAATACTGACCATCCGGCCAGACTGACTCAAATATTGGATGCCTTCGGCCGGCTTGACCTGCCAGTCGTATTACCCCTCCACCCCAGAACCTCCCAAACCCTGCAGCACGGTTACCGGATCCCCCAAAACGTCTCCATCATCCAGCCAGTTGGATACCTTCAGATGCTCAACCTGGTGATCCGGGCCGAAAAAGTACTTACTGATTCCGGTGGTCTGCAAAAAGAGGCCTACTTCCTCTCAAAACCATGCATTACATTGCGCACCGAAACAGAATGGATCGAAACCCTCCATGACGGATGGAACCAGATCACCGGTACCGATCCGGAAAAAATTGTCAAAGCTGCCCGCCAGCCCATGCCAGTTGCACCACAGAACAACGCTTTCGGCGACGGCCATGCCGCAAACCTGGTGCTGGAGGCAATTATTAACCGGAATTGTTAATAAAATAGCGTATTTCAATCCATCTGCCCGGGAAAATCCATGGAGAAAAAACCTATCTTTGCCTGATAGTTATTATTTGTTAATTATTTGAATATGAATGATATAGAAAAAGAGATAGCCAGCCAGAATTACACTGCCGATAATATTACCGTTCTTGAGGGGCTCGAGGCAGTCAGAAAAAGGCCTGCCATGTACATTGGCGATGTGAATGTCAGAGGATTGCACCATCTGGTCTATGAAGTGGTGGATAACTCAATCGATGAAGCCCTGGCCGGCTACTGCAGCAAGGTAGATGTAACCATTCATCCCGACAACTCCATCACCGTTGCCGATAACGGAAGGGGTATTCCCACCGACCTGCACGAAAAAGAACAGAAATCTGCCCTGGAGGTGGTCATGACCGTACTGCACGCCGGTGGAAAATTCGATAAGGATACCTACAAGGTTTCCGGAGGCCTTCATGGCGTCGGAGTCTCCGTTGTCAACGCCCTGTCTGAAAAACTTGTCGTGGAGGTACACCGTGGTGGCAAGATCTTTTTCCAGGAGTATCGGTTCGGAAAACCACTGGAAAACGTAAAAAACATCGGTGTCACGTCCCGGACCGGCACCATCATTACCTTTCACCCCGATCCAACCATTTTTATCACCCAGCAATACGACTACAGTATCCTCTCCTCACGGTTGCATGAACTGGCCTTTCTCAACAAAGGCATCACACTCACCATCACCGATGAACGGGAAAAGAATGAAAAGGGAGAAGCCTTCTCCGAAGTATTTTACTCCAGCGAAGGTTTGCGTGATTTTATCCATTACCTCGACGCCAACCGCGAAAAGCTGATCCCTGAACCCATCTGCATGGAGGGTGAGCGGAATAACATCCCCATCGAAATCGCCATGCAGTATAACACCTCTTTTGCGGAGAACATCCATTCATATGTTAATAATATCAATACCCATGAAGGAGGAACCCACCTTTCCGGGTTCCGCCGCGCGCTGACAAGAACCCTTAAAAACTACGCCGATAAAAACAATATGCTCGACAAACTGAAATTCGATATTAACGGCGATGATTTCAGGGAAGGATTGACAGCCATCATCTCCGTGAAGGTGCAGGAACCTCAGTTTGAAGGACAGACGAAAACGAAACTCGGCAATAACGAGGTCATGGGAGTGGTCGACCAGCTTGTAAGCGAACTCCTCACCTACTACCTGGAAGAACACCCGAAAGAGGCAAAAACAATCGTCAACAAGGTGATCCTTGCAGCAACGGCACGCCACGCTGCACGAAAAGCCCGGGAACTGGTACAACGGAAAAACGTGCTGGGAGGATCCGGGCTTCCCGGGAAACTGGCCGACTGCTCGGAGAACGATCCCGCGCATTGCGAGATATACCTGGTGGAGGGCGACAGCGCAGGAGGCACAGCCAAACAAGGTCGCGACCGACGTTACCAGGCGATCCTTCCGCTCAGGGTAAAGATCCTGAACGTGGAGATAGCAATGCAATACAAAAT
>CAYWHQ010000231.1:0-5517 GCA_964457665.1 uncultured Prolixibacteraceae bacterium
AATTCACCCGTTCGTCAATAGTAAGGGAAAACGTCTGGTCATTTTCCATTAAAAGATGGTAGTTCGGTGGCGCCACGTAGGCATACCCCGGCACCGGATGTTCCTTCTCGTCAGCCTCCTTCACCCTGAGACGGTTAATTTCATTGAGGATCTGAACGAGGTAATTGTCTGAATCGGGGCTGATATGCTGGACGATGATCACCGGAATATGAAATCGCGGATTAAGTTGTCTGAAAATTATTTTCAGCGCGTTCAGACCACCTGCGGAGGAACCTATTACGATGGCCTTGTATCTCTTCGCCGGTTTGTTCATGGTTAGTATTTTTTCATGTAGATCTTCTCGTCGTTCACAAATGGAGCATAATGATGATAATGGGCCGAAAACTGCAGGTTTTCCTTGGATCCCAGCGCCAGGATCACGCCACCCGGGAGGCTGTCGGTAAATAGTCCGATGACCTTATCCTGCAGGAACCGGTCGAAATAGATCAGGACGTTGCGGCAGACCACCATGTTCACCTCAGCGAAAACACTGTCGGTCACCAGGTTATGGGTTGCAAAAACGATGTTTTTCCGGAATGCATCCAGCATCCTGGCTGATTCGTAACTGGCTGTATAATAATCGGAAAAAGTACCCGTACCGCCAGATTTCTGGTATGCAGCGGTAAACTCCTTCATCCGGGCTGCGGGGTATATGCCCTCCCTGGCCTGACGGATGATCACCGGATTAAAATCAGTGGCATAAATCTGGCATTTCTGCAGGATACCGGCCTCTTTCAGCAGGATAGCCATGGAGTATACCTCTTCGCCGGAAGAACAGCCGGCATGCCAGATCTTGATGTGCGGATAGGTTTGCAGTACGGGGATTATCTCATTGCGAAGAGCCCTGTAGAATGAAGGATCCCGGAACATTTCCGTCACAGTGATCGAGAGATCCATCAGGATCTGGTCCACGAACTTATGATTATACAGGGCCTCGTGGATCATATCGCTGAGATTCTTCAGGCCGGAAGCATAAAACCGGTTCAGGATACGTCGCTTGATATGGGCCTGGGAATAGTTCCGGAAGTCGTACCCGTATTTAAGATAGATGGATTCAACCAGCATCCTGATCTCAATGTCCTGGTTCTCGAGCAGCTCCTCCTGTGTTTTCTTCATAGATGCTAAGGATGAAGCCACACCCTGAGCAGGGAGAGCAGTTTCTGGTTATCAACGGGTTTCGAAAGGTAGTCGTTGGCGCCGGCTTCCAGGCATTTCTGACGGTCTTCCTTCATGGCCTTGGCAGTAAGGGCGATCACGGGGATCTTGTTGTATTCCGGATCTTTCCGGATTAACGAGATCGATTCGATGCCGTCCATTTCAGGCATCATCAGATCCATCAGGACCAGATCGATCGCCGGATTTTCCCTGAGTTTTCCGAGACCTTCCCGTCCATTCGTGGCGGTAATGACCACGATCCCTCTTTCTTCGAGGACGCTGGTGAGGGCGAAGAGGTTCCTGGAATCATCGTCGACCAGCAGGATGGTCTTGCCGGCAAAGACCTCCTCCTTGTTATAGATCATCCGGAGCATCTCCTGTTTGTCGCGGGGGAGGTTTGATTCCACCCTGTGCAGAAAGAGGGTGGTCTCGGCCAGCAGACGTTCGGGGGAGCGGATGCCCTTGATGATGATGCTGTCGGCATATCGCTGCAGCTTCTCTTCCTCCTGCCGGGTAAGCTCTTTCCCGGTATAGATGATCGTGGGTATAGCGGCAATCCGGCTGTTTTTCCGGATCTTCTCAAGCAGATCGAAACCGCTCATATCTTCGAGCCCGAGATCGAGGATGAGACAGTCGAAGGATTCCTGTTCGAGCAGGGCGCAGGCTTCCATTCCCTTTCCTACGGAGGTTGTCTGCACGTCGCCGTTACCGATCAGCTCGACGATGCTGCGGCGCATGGCAGGATCGTCCTCGACCACCAGAAGTTTTTTCACTGGTTTGGATATCACCTCCTCGATCCTCCGGAAAGCAGCGTTCATCTTTTCCACGCTGACGGGTTTGGTCAGAAATCCAATGGCTCCCAGACGGAGGGCATCGGCCGTTTTTTCATAGGCCGACATAAAATGTACGGGTATATGCCGGGTTGCAGGATTTTCCTTCAGCCGGTCGAGCACCTCCCAGCCGCTTATATCCGGCAAACCGATGTCGAGAATGATGGCTCCGGGCCGGTACTTAAGTGCCAGGGTCAGTCCCGATTCGCCGTCGGGAGCCACAAGGCACCGGTAGCCTCTCTCCTCCGCCAGATCTTTTATTACCTCCGAGAACGAAGCATCATCCTCAATGATAAGGAGCAGTCTCTCCATCTCCCCCGCATTCACATCCTGATGACCATGTGTTTTGCTATATTCCTTCGGTTCCGTATTCTCCGGCGGGGCGGAGAAGGTTACGGGCGAGGGATCGGCTTGTTCCTTCTGCAAGGGAACGGGTTGATAGGTCAACGGAAGGATGAGGGTGAATGCCGTTCCTTTTCCTTCGCTGCTGCTTACCTGGATCTCGCCGCCCAGAATGCGGGCGAACGACCTGCTGATGGTGAGGCCCAGTCCGGTACCCCCGAATTTCCGGCTTGTTGTGCCATCAGCCTGCTGGAAGGCTTCGAAGATCACCTTCATTTTGTCGGGGGCAATGCCGATGCCTGTATCGGACACCCTGAAAGCCAGCAACTGGCCGTCATGGAAGGCAGGAGAAGAAATATCGCCGAAGGAGGATACCAACCCGGCAGTAATCCTGACCGTGCCCTTCTCGGTAAACTTTACCGCATTGGACAACAGGTTATTAAGGATCTGCTGGAGCCGCTGGAAATCGGTAAAGATCTCAGCCGGCGTACCTGGCAGGATATCGGTAATTAACTCCAGCCCTTTCTTTTCAGTCAGCGGAAAAAACATCTGCCTGAGCTGGTCCATCACCGTTTCAAGGTTGATCATCTCGGGATGGATATCGATCTTGCCCGATTCGATCTTCGATAAATCGAGTATCTCGTTGATGAGCGCCAGAAGGTCGGATCCGGAGGAGTGGATGGTACGCGAGAATTCGAGCTGTTTCTTGGTGAGGTTCCCGCCCCTGTTTTCCGACAGGAGCTGCGACAGCACGATGATGCTGTTGAGCGGGGTACGGAGTTCGTGCGACATGTTGGCCAGGAACTCTGACTTATACTGGCTTGCCGTTTCAAGGTCTTTGGCTTTTTGCCCGATCTCTTTCCAGGCTTTTTCAAGTTCGAGGTTCTTCAGGCGGATGTTATCGCGCTGCTCTTCCAGCAGTTTTGTCCTCTCCTCAAGCTCTTCGTTCACCACACGCAGCTCCTCCTGTTGTGCCTGGAGTGTCTCTTCAGAGGCTTTGAGCGCCCGGGTTTGTTCTTCCAGTTCCTCATTGGTCTGCTGAAGTTCCTCCTGCTGCACCTGCAGGCGATCTGCCTGGATCTGGGTCTGATCGAGCAATTGCTTCACCCGGCTTCGTGACCTGGAGGTCTGAAGCGCGACCGCCATGGGCCCGGAGGCTTGTTCGACGAATCTCTTATGCAACTCTGTAAAAGGAGTCATCGATCCGATCTGGATCACCCCGGCCAGTTCATTCTCGGTTACAAGCGGAACAAGGATATAATGGGGCGGAATCTTCTCGTTTACCGAATAATTCAGTGCTGCAGCACCCTCCCCGACATCGTTGAAGAGGATCATCTGTTGTTCCATAGCTGCCTGACCGGCCAGACCTTCGCCCATTTTAAGCCGGTTATGATTCCCTTTCCGGTCATTAAATGCATAGGTGCCGTAAAGCACCAGGTCGGTATCATCTTCTTTCAGGTAGAAGAGACCCAACTGTGCGTTGAGGTATTTTACCAGGAAGCTGATCCCCTCCCTGGTCAGATCCTGCACATTACGGTCGCCGCTGAGGGTAACCCCGAGTTCAGCCATACCCGACTTCAACCAGTCCTGGTTTTTTATCTGCGTGGTGCTGTCACGCAGGGTGCGTGTCATATCGCGCAGGGCGATCCCCAGGCTGTCGTTGTCACCGCGGGGGGCAATATCGCCGGAAAAGTCGCCCCGGGAGATCTGTACTGCCTGGGCAATGACCCCCTTGAAGCTTTCCAGCATCTGATTGATGGATATCCCGAGTCTGTCGTGGGAGCTCCTGACCCTGACCGTTTTACTGAAGTCGCCTACTGCCATTGATTCGCTCACGGCGGTGATCTCCCTGAACGACCCGACCACATCGGTAAACTGCGTAGCCATGTTGCCGATCTCATCCTGCCGTGCTTTAACCGGTACGATCTCCAGGCTGCCGGTAGCGACATCGCTGGCCCAGGCTGATAGTTCATTGATAGGCCCGACAATGCTCCTGGTCACCAGCAGGGCGGTAATGATCACCAGCACGAAGATCACGACCAGCAAACCGATCATGATGAAGTTGATGGTTTCGGAATAGCCGAAGGCATCTCCTGGCCCGATCTCCTGGTACAGGGCGCTCACCAGGCCCGATTCCTGCAACTCCATCACAGGCTGGACAAAACCAAGCTTGTCGGTACCGGCTTCGGAAAAAAGCGACACCTTGTCGAACATCGTGCCATGACCGCCGGTCTCCTTTACCCACAACCCCCAGTTCCGTAGCTTTTCATTTCCGGTCACTGAAAATTCAGGCCTGTTCCTTTGGTTTTGCATGAGCATGATATTTCCGTCCCGGTCGATCAGACAGCTGAAAGCAGTTGGCCCGAGTGACTCTCCTCCCCACAGGACTTTCTTCAGACTGTCGGTGTCGTATTGAATGGCCAGAAAAGCCAGGGTAGTATCAGAATGATGCGAATGGGGGGAGATCACATAGAAGGCCTCCGGGTTGGAAGAGGAACCGGAGAGAACCGGAGTGATCATGATCCCGGTGTTTTTAGGATCCTTTGATTGCAGATAGCGGTAAAGTCCGGTATGGGTGGCTCCTGCGAGGCTGAATATGGTTCTGCCGGCTTTGTCGGTCATTATTATATCCCGGCTGCCGGTGACACTGCGCAGAGCTTCAGCCGGGAAAAGGGAGTGGCTGGTAAGATAGATCGATACAAGTTGCTGGTTCTTCCGGAGACCGTGAAAGTAATGGTTTAAAATATCGAGCCTTTCCCTGAAACTATGTTCCACAACTTTTATGGCGGCACTATTTCCCGTTTTCTGTGACAGGTTGTACCCGATTATTCCGATGATCAGCAGCGGAAAGACCGAAACCGCGAAAAACCATACAAGAAGTCTGGCCCCCAGACTGCGGCTTGGTGAAAAGCGGAGTGTCCGCCCATGGCTGGTTTTATTTGTCATAGCGATCTGTATTTCCTTGCCTGGATATAGTTTCTGATATTGGAGGTGATGATGCTCAGAGCAAGTATGGAGGCAATGATAATAAGTGAAACACGCGTATCCATTTTAAAAAGGTCGTGGATAAGCATTTTTATTCCGACAAAGGTGAGCAGTGCTGCAAGGCCCAGTTTGAGATAGTAGAAGCGGTTCATGACATCCATCACCA
>CAYWHQ010000232.1:0-5504 GCA_964457665.1 uncultured Prolixibacteraceae bacterium
CTGGTGGTCTCCTCCTTCGATCCTTCGCTCAGGACGGCCGATAATTACAATGGTAACTGGTATTACCGGAACACCGGCACCAATGCCAATCCCGTGTTTATTCTTCAGGACAAGAGGTGTTTCCAGAAGGAAATGCTGGAATTCGGTTCCGGAGCCAATCCATTGTTGCACGATATGGATGCTGATGGTCTTTCCGACCTGATCGTCACCTCTGCCGGATATTACGACTCATCCTGGTATCATCAGGGGATTCTGAAAACATCTTACCGAAGCAGGATCAGCTATTTCCGGAATGAAGGCACTCCGTCGCAGCCTCTTTTCAGGTTGCTGACCACCGACCTGGCGGGAGCGTCGCAACTCAACCTGGATGGGTTTTTCGTTACGGCCGGCGACCTGAACGGCGACGGCCTGCAGGATCTGCTGACCGGATGTGCGGACGGATCGCTGGTGTTTTTTCCCTCCACCGGCATTGCAGACCATATACCCCGTTTCGGCGAACCCGTTCCGGGCTATATGGGAATTGATCCGGGAGAATACAGTACCCCCCAGATTTTCGATCTCGACCGCGATGGGCTATTGGATCTGGTTATCGGCGAGAGAAAGGGCAACATCAATTATTACCGGAATACCGGCAGCGTGGTAAGCCCCATGTTTGAACTGGTCACCGACAGTCTTGGCAGAATCAATGTGACCGATCCCATGCAATCGTATGACGGCTACAGCACTCCGTTCTTTTTCCGGACCGCCGGCGGAACCCGGTTGCTCTGCGGGTCGGAGCAAGGCAGGATCTGGTATTTCACCGGTATCGACGGGAACACGGCCGGCAGGTTTTTTCCGTCCGACTCACTCCGCTGGCTCATCGGGCAGGATCCCGACAGCCAGTACAGGGGATGGCGGAGTTCGCCCGCAGCAGGCAACCTGACCGATCCCGTGCTGATCGACCTCATCACCGGTAACTACGCGGGCGGGCTGCAATACCTGAGCAACCGCATCTCCCCCGGGATTCATTCCCCGATGCCGGCAGAGGCCGCCTTCACCGCATATCCAAATCCCGCAGATGAATGGGTGCAGGTTACGCGGCGGAACACGGGTACAACGCTTACCCCGAAAACAGCTGGCAGATCTGTTCCGGTCATCCTGATTATGGATATTTCGGGACGTGTATTAAGAACGGTCCCGTTCCGGGAGGATATCCGGATCGATACCCGCACTATTCCCGACGGATATTACCTCCTGAAGGCGGAAACCACCACCATCCCGCTCCTCATTCTGCACCGGTGACAACGGTTGCTCCCTGATCCGGGGATTACCCTGTCCCCGTTCATTCCAGGAGACTTTTGCATCAACTTTCCCTGTGCCTGAAAACATGCCCCGGACATACCGGGGCGTATCATTTTTAAAAAAGTTTTCAACAAAGTGGCGATAAGTGGTTTTTTGTGGAGATTTTGTCCCTATATTTACACCTTCAAAAAAACGGGATGGGTCAGAAGTCTAATTTCATCGGCGAATTTGAATGCAGGGTTGACGACAAGGGGCGTATCATCCTTCCGGCTGGTCTGAAAAAGCAGATCTCCCCGGAGGCTGAGGAGCGGTTTGTGGTCAACCGGGGATTCGAGAACTGCCTGGCGCTGTATCCCATGAATGAGTGGAAGGTCATCAGCGAGGAGGTTAACCGGCTGAACCTTTACAACCGTAAAAACCGGAATTTCGCCCGTTATTTTTACCGCGGGGCCACTGAGCTCATGCTTGATTCGAGCAGCCGTCTGCTCATTCCAAAGTCGCTGCTGACTTATGCCGGCATTCAGAAAGATGCTGTTCTGTTCGCGTTTTCGAACAGGATTGAAGTGTGGGCGCCCGACAAGTACGAGAAGCTGATGACCGACGAGCCGGAGGATTTCGCACAGCTCGCCGAGGAGGTCATGGACAAACCTGAAATCAGTTCCCCGGCTGCCGATGTATCATAAAACCGTCATGCTGACCGATGCCGTGGATGCCCTGGAGGTGAAACCCGGGGGCCTCTATGTTGACGCCACTTACGGCGGGGGCGGACATACGCGTGAGATTCTGAAACGACTTCAGGGCGGAAGGGTGATCGCTTTCGACCAGGATGAAGATGCCTGGCAGAACCGGATCGACGACAATCGTCTGACCACGGTTTTCAACAATTTCAGGTTCCTGCGGAATTTCCTCCGTCTGCACGGCGCCATCCCTGTCGACGGGATCATTGCCGACCTCGGGGTCTCGTCCTACCAGATCGACATGGCTCCTCGGGGTTTCTCCATCCGGTTCGACGGCCCGCTGGATATGCGGATGGACCGCAGGAAAAGTCTTACGGCCCGGAAGGT
Source organism: uncultured Prolixibacteraceae bacterium (assembly GCA_964457665.1). Classification (GTDB taxonomy): domain Bacteria; phylum Bacteroidota; class Bacteroidia; order Bacteroidales; family FEN-979; genus CAYWHQ01. The sequence goes on from CAYWHQ010000232.1 coordinate 2,346, forward strand.
GCTGGAGACCTACACGGAGGAGCAGCTTGCCGGTATTTTCAGGGATTTCGGGGAGGTCGCCCATCCCGGCAGGCTCGCTGCGGCCATCACCGCAGAGCGGGGTTCGCAAGCGATGCTGACAACCTCCGGTCTTTCGGATCTGGTCAGGCGTTTTGCACCGCGGGGGAAAGAAAATCAATACCTGGCGCAGGTATTTCAGGCGCTCAGGATAGAGGTCAACCATGAACTGGATGCCCTGTGCGAGTTTTTGCAACACACCGCATCGGTCATGAGGAGCGGCGGAAGGCTGGTGGTCATCTCCTACCACTCTCTCGAGGACAGGATCGTGAAGAACTTTATGCGGTCGGGGAACACAGGCGGGGTGATCACCAGGGACTTTTACGGAAATCAGGAGACTCCCTGGAGGGTTGTGACCCGGAAAGCAATCGCAGCGCCGGAAACCGAAACGGCGATCAACAGCCGGTCGCGCAGCGCCCGGTTGCGGGTCGCGGAAAAGATCTGAAACAGATGAACGAACAGGAAATCAATCCGGCCAATGGCCTGCCCGGCGAAGAGGTAAAGACGGTCAGGAAACCGCGCAAGGGGGTACGTCGTGTCCAGGATGTGCTTGGCGGTGAATACCTCACGCGGGAGGTGGTGATCAGAAACATCCCTTTTCTGATGTTCCTGGCTGTCCTGGCTATCCTGTACATCGCCAATACCTATTATACGGAAAGGATCTACAAGGATCTCGAATCCACCAAGACGGAGCTCAAGGAGCTGAGATACCGTTATATCACGGCCAAATCAAGCCTGATGTTCAATACCCGTTCCTCGGTGATCACCGAAAAGGCTAAACTGCTGGGGCTTGAAGATCCCAGGATCCCGCCTTTCCGGATATTCTGCAACCCTGATCAAAATATGATGCCGGAGGAATGAAGGATATCAAGAAGGACATATTGCTAAGGGTTTCGCTGGTCTATATCGGCATCCTGCTGTTTGCCAGCCTGATCCTTGCGCGGGCAATATACATCCAGTCGTTCGAAGACCCGAAGCTGCTGGAGATGGCCCGGGAGCAGGAGATGGAGGTCTTTACCGTGGAGGCGATCCGGGGCAACATCTGTTCCGATGACGGCACCCTGCTGGCAGTATCCTCCCCCATCTTCGAGATCAGGATGGACCTGGCGGCCGATTCCATTACCGACGTGGTATTCCGCAAAGGGGTGGATTCACTGGCCCTCGGATTGTCGCGTTTGTTTCACGACAAAAGTAAGGCCGAATACCTTGACATCCTCTGGGAGGGAAGGCGGAACGGCGAACGTTACATGCTGATCAAACGGAGTGTCACCTATCCGGAGCTGGACAAGCTGCGCACACTTCCGATTTTCCGTCGCGGCAAATACAAGGGAGGGCTGATCGCCATACCAAAATACAGGAGGGAACTTCCGTTCCGGACGCTGGCCCGCCGGACGATCGGGTATGAGACGGGAAGCGGTAATAAAAGAGTTTTTGTTGGCATTGAAGGATCTTTCAATGGCCCGCTGGAGGGCAAGGGAGGGCAACGTATGATGCGCCGTGTGGGAGGCGGGGCATGGTTACCCGTGGATCTTGAGAACCAGGTGGAACCCGAGCATGGTCAGGATGTCATAACCACCCTGAACGTTGAGATCCAGGATATTGCAGAAACCGCCCTGAAGAGGGAACTGATTGCCGACAGCGCCGACCACGGCTGTGTGATGGTCATGGAGGTGCCGACCGGCCATGTAAAAGCCATTGCAAACTTCGGCAGAACGGGGCAAGGAACCTACGAGGAGATCTTCAACTATGCCATCGGGGAGAGTTCCGAACCGGGTTCAACATTCAAACTGGCGTCGTTCCTTGTAGCGCTCGACGACGGAAGGGTCGAACCCGGCACACCGGTGGCCACCGGCAAGGGCGTCATCTTTTATGCAGGTGGGAGGATGGAAGATTCCCACCACGGGGGTTACGGTACCATCCCGGCCAGCGAGGTCTTTGAGAAATCATCCAATGTCGGGACCTCGATGATCATCTACCAGGCATATAAAAGCAATCCCCAGCAGTATATCGACGGTCTCTACCGGATCGGTATCAATCGTAAACTTAACCTGCAGATCGACGGGGAGGGAAATCCCTACATCAAAAACACCAAAAGCAGGTTCTGGTCATCCCTCTCGCTCCCCTGGATGTCGATCGGCTATGAGGTTGCCCTGGCGCCTGTTCACCTGTTAACCCTTTACAATGCAGTGGCCAACAACGGGATCATGGTAAAACCGCTTTTCGTCAGGGAGATCAGGAAGAACGGGCAGGTCACACAGCAATTCCCTGCCGAGGTAATCAATTCCTCCATTGCCTCGCCAAAAACTTTGTCGGGAGTCAGACAGATGCTGGAAGGGGTGGTGGAACACGGCACAGCCACCAACATCAGAACCCCTTTGTACCGGATAGCGGGAAAAACAGGTACTGTGCAGATCGCCAAGAATGACAGGGGTTATGGAAAAAATACCAAACAGGTGGAATACAAGGGTAGCTTCGTGGGGTATTTTCCGGCCGACAATCCACGATACTCCATCATCGTGGTGATCGTCAATCCCAAAAAAGGAAAATATTACGGAGGTTCTGTGGCAGCGCCTGTCTTCAGGGAGATCGCCGACAAGATCTATGCATCCCGTCCCGATATCTGCCTGCCGCTCCTTCCCGACAGCGCCGGTCACAGGCTTCCGTTTTCAGCCGCAGGAAGGCAGCAGGATCTGAAGCTGGTGCTCTCCACGCTGGGCATCCCCGCCGTCCAGACCGACCATTCAGCTCCCTGGGTAAAACCTTACACCTCGGATAACCGGATCGATCTGACCCCGCTTGCCGTCAGCCGTTTCATCATGCCCGACGTCAGGGGCATGGGGCTCAGGGATGCGCTGTTCCTGCTTGAGCAACTCGGCATGAACGTCATCGTTTCAGGCCGGGGTACTGTGGTCAGACAGTCGGTTGCCCCCGGCACGATGATCCGTAAAGAGATGCCCGTGATGATTGAACTGAAAGTATGAAGACCCTCGGCGAGATCACCGGTACCAGAGCATTGCCCACTCCTGACAAGGGGAGGGAGAAGGCGGTGTCGGCCATCTGTTTCGACAGCCGGCTGGCAGAGCCCGGGTGCATGTTCTTTGC
>CAYWHQ010000233.1:0-5450 GCA_964457665.1 uncultured Prolixibacteraceae bacterium
CTCCTCCTGCCGTGTATTTTCAAGCCGCTTCTGTAACTCAAGTATCCGGCTTTGGTTTTGGGCGGAAAGGATGCTGTCATTGAGCGCCCGGAAACGGTCTGAGAGGTTTAAGGCTTTCAGGTATTCTCCCTTTTGCCGGAACAGCGCAATGACAGTCAGCAGTTTCAGATTCATATTTGAAATATCGGAGTAAAGTTAACAGGTTTTTTTCAAGCAGATCGTGATTAACATTTTTCTTCTATTTCCATTGGAATTGTATATTTGAAGCAAATTCCACACATATGAAAATACCGCATACCTTCGTTATCGTTTTCTTTATTGTGGTGCTGGCCGGCATCCTGACCTGGATCATTCCGGGCGGTACCTTTGAGCGCGAAACCATTATTGTAAACGGGATCGAAAGAGAGGTGGTCCGGCCCGACAGCTTCCGCTATACAGGCAGCGCTCCTCAGACCTGGCAGGTTTTTTCGGCAATTTTCGACGGTTTTGTCGATAAGGCCGACATCATTGTCTTCATTCTGCTCATCGGAGGGGCGTTCTGGATCATGAATGAGACCCGATCCATTGACATTGGTATCCGGGCTTTTCTGCGTCGAACCAGGAAGTTGGAACAGATCCGGTTGTTCAGAAGTATGGGGGTCGACAATTTCATCATTGTGTTGCTGATGCTCACCTTCAGCATTTTCGGTGCGGTTTTCGGGATGAGCGAGGAGACCATTGCCTTCACCATCATCTTTGTTCCCCTTGCCATCAGGATGGGATACGATTCCATTACCGGCCTCTGTCTCTGTTTTGTTGCTGCCGGACTGGGTTTTGCCGGGGCGCTGCTCAATCCGTTCACCATTGGTATTGCCCAGGGGCTTTCAAGGCTTCCTCTATTCTCGGGGATCGAATACAGACTCTTCTGCTGGGTTGTGATCAATATCGTTGGAATAGCCTATGTATTATGGTACGCACACCGTATCCGCCGCCATCCCGAACGCTCTCCGGTGTATCACGACGATGCCCACTGGCGGGAGGTCACGGGCAAGGAGGAGCAGGAGGAGGATTATCATACCCCTAAACCGGCATGGTGGACCTTTGCTTCTGTCATGGCCGCACTCACTGCCTTCTCCGTACTATATCCTGTTTCGATCCTGAAAATCGGCATGGGAGAAATCACTTTTTCCGCATTGCCGGTTTTGACAGCCCTCTTTCTGATAACGGGTATCATCACCTTACGCAAATCAGTCCACTTTTTCATCCTGAACCTGCTTTTCTTCACCATTGCATTTCTGATCGTCGGGGTGATGGGCTATGACTGGTATGTGATGGAGATCGCCACGCTCTTTTTCGTGATGGGACTGGCATCCGGACTGGCCATGGGATATGGTATGAACGATATCACCAGGTATTTCCTCGAAGGGGTGAAAGATATTCTCCCTGCCGCGATGATCGTTGGACTTGCCGGCGGAATCATCATCATCCTGCGCAACGGTAACGTGATTGATACGATGCTCTATGCCGTGGCGGGTACGATGAGCGACTGGGGCCGTTATGCCTCGGTTAGTATGATGTACGTGATCCAGACCGGAATTAACCTGATCATGCCCTCAGGTTCGGCCAAGGCGGCGCTCACCATGCCCATCATGTCGCAGTTTTCCGACCTGATCGGGATCTCCCGTCAGGCTACCGTAATGGCTTATCAGCTTGGCGATGGCTTTACCAACATGATCACGCCCACCTCGGGGGTACTGATGGGCGTGTTGGGTATTGCGCGGATTCCCTATGCCAAATGGGTGAAGTGGATCACGCCGCTGATGATCATAATGATAATATTGGGATTCCTGCTCCTGATCCCTACCGTAACGATTCAGCTCAACGGATTCTGAAGCATTATGGCTGATGAGCCTGAAAATCCGCGGACATAACCTCTTTCTGGCCTACCGGATCGGGTGCCTGCTGAGACTCACCGGTGCCGGGCTACCAGCTTGCCGCATTCATACGCATACCCCTTGGGATTCAGTCGGTGATTCCGATCAGGTGATTGCCGGACCTTATCAGCCGGGCTTCATAGTTAATCCCTCCCATATAGAACCCGTAATCGTAAAAGATAAGGCCCTGATTCAGACCGTAAACAAGATTTGATTTCCTGATTCCCCAGGGATAACCGGGATTGAGGGGATAGCTGGTCCGGCAAAGGGTGCGGGTTGTAAAGGTTCCGGCAGGCACGGTAACCGACGAATCTTTTCCGGTCATCATAGTCCGGCTCCATAGCAACCCTTCAATGGTATCAGTTTCGAAAACCGTTGTGAAATCATTCTGGGCAAAAAGGATACTTCCGTTAAAATCAATCAGGTACCCGGAGGAGTCACGGATAAGCAGGGTGTCACCCTGGCCAAAGGGGGCTGCAACAGACCCTTTCAAAATCTGGTACTGATTCGAAACCTTGAGATACCAAGTGGTACCGTTTACCACTGTATCCCTCATGATATAGGCGCTGTCGGTTTCGGGTTGCAGTTCCGCAATTCCGGAAGTGTCGATTTTCCAGTATTCATACACCCAGTAATTACCGACGGCAAGGTTCATGAAGTCGGGAGAGGGATTGCCGGGAACCTCTTCTTTATCTTTTTTGCAGGAAACAGTCGCCACCAGCAGTGCCAGCAGCATTGAAAGCATTGATTTTCTCATACGGAAACCGTTTTAGGTGAAACAAAAAAAATGAATTCGGAACGGGTATCAATGCTTCATGACCTTTAAACGATGATATGTTTTTGATATTATATAAAGATCATATTTTTGTGGAATAAAGATTCAGGTTGAAACTCACCCTTACAGAACTGGTTTTTCGGTATTTTTGTTCATCCATGAATGGTTTGTTTATGAAGCGACTTTCAACGCGCCTCATTGCTGTTCTGTTGCTGTTGGCCGGGCCGGCAATGCCGCTTCCCGCCCCCGGGCTTCTCTGGCCGGAGGGGATCTTTTACACGACGATCCCGCTGAAACGGGCGGGCCGTCTGTTCATCCTGGAGGCCACCATCGACGGGGTAACAGGAAACTTCATCTTCGATACGGGAGCTTCACGTCTGGTGCTGAACAGTACATATTTCAGGAACACTTACTCGGTAAGCGGCACCGAAGCCGGCGGAGTTACAGGCTCTGCAGGCGCCGTCAGACGTGCTCCGGTGAAAAAGTTCCAGGTAGCGGGCCTTACCTACACCAATCTCTCGGCCGACGTGACCGATCTCGGTCACATCGAAAACCGGCGTGGGGTCAGGGTTCTCGGCCTTTTCGGCAGTTGCATGCTCCGCAACATGGAGGCCGTAGTCGACCTGGCCCGCAACCAGCTCAGGATTTACCGGCTTGACCGTTCAGGTAAGCGTATCGGAGCCGACGCCGGGTCGTTTAAACCCGACCTGAAACAAAAACTCACCACCGTGCAGGATGTAATGTTCATCACCGCCGGCATCGGAGGTAAATTACTCAGCTTTTGCCTGGATACCGGAGCCGAATCGAACATGCTCAGCAGCAGCCTGCCCAAAAGGGTGTTGAGTACGGTGAGCATCCTCCGGCGCAGCGACCTTTGCGGAGTCTCCGGAACAGGTTGCGATATGCTGTACGGGGCGCTGGGCGATTTCTCCCTGGGGGAACGAAAGATCGCGGGGATGCAGGCAATGATCGTGAATATGGAGGCCATGTCGGCCCACTATGGCAGTACGGTGGACGGCATGCTGGGATATGATTTTTTTCAACAGGGGGAGGTTTCACTTAACTTAGTAACCGGAGAGATGGGAATCGCTTTCAGGAAAGGAGGTGCACAATGATGAGACGGATTATGGCGTTTACCTGCCTTTGGATGGTGGTGATGAACGGAGTAGATGCTCAGACAGACCCGGCTTCCGCCTGCCGTGTGGAGGATGGCCGTCTGATCTTTGTCCTCGATGTCCGGTGGTCGGCCGCTCAGAAAGAGGAACTGGCACAGCTTTTTTCACTCGACAGCGCCTTGCTGGTAAAAGCCTTTCGGGGAATATCCGCACCGGGCCCCGAAGGATCGGGATGGAGCCTGGTAAAGATAGATGCTAACCTGATTGAACTCTCCAAACCCCTCCAGTCGGCCTACGGCGGGAGTACCGGTCAAAAGGATGTAGCCATCCTCGACGACTCCTGGATCGACGCCGAAGGGGAGATCCAGCGGGAATCGGTGCCATACGGGATCAATAAATTCACCCGGTTCGACGCCTTCGGTTACCGCGACGGCATTGCTACCTTCTTCCTTCCGGGCTACCTTAAAGCCAGGGAGGTCTATCTATCCGGCTCCTTCAACGACTGGAGCACCATGCGCGCCCCGATGGAGCCGACCGACAGCGGCTGGGTGGCCAGGGTCAGGCTTCTGCCTGGAAAATACACCTACAAATACATCATCGATGGCAGGTGGACCCCCGATCCACACAACCGGCAACAGGAAGACGATACCTATGGGAGTTACAATTCCGTGGTCTTCTGCTATAACTTTTCCTTTTACCTGCGTGGTTACCAGGGGGCCCAGGCGGTAACCGTAGCCGGCAGCTTCAACGGCTGGAACAGCAGCGAACTCCGGATGCAACGGGTTCCGGGCGGATGGATCCGTGCCATGTACCTGCGCGAAGGAACCCATGCCTATAAGTTTGTTGCAGACAGGAACTGGATACTCGATCCCGAAAGCAAAACCGTAAGACCTGATGGACGCGGAAACGAAAACAGCTTCGTAAGCATTGGCGATCCTTTCGTTTTCAAACTTTCCGGGTACCGGGATGCCGAAAAAGTGTTCCTTGCCGGGAATTTCAATGCCTGGAATCCGGATGAACTGCTCATGGAAAAGAAAGCGGAGGGATGGAGCTTGTCATACGTGCTTGCTCCGGGTAATTATGAATACAAGTTTATCGTCGACGGCCAATGGATGGTTGATCCTGCCAACAGATTGTCCACCGGATACGGGAACTTTGAGAACTCATTGCTCGTTGTAAAGCCAAATCATCTGTTCATCCTGAATGGAAACGCCGGGGTATCCAAAGTGATCGTCACCGGCAGCTTCAACGGATGGAGTGGAAGCGACTACCGGATGATCCGGAACCGTGAACAGAACCGCTGGGAATTTCCGATTTTCCTCAACCCCGGAAAACATACCTATAAGTTTGTCGTTAAAGATAAATGGATACTCGATCCGGAAAATAACCTGTGGGAGGATAACGAATACGGTACCGGGAATTCGGTTTTGTGGATTGAACCTTGACCCGGAACGAGTAACGGATTGAATGTCTGAATGATTGGAGGGATGATTATGACATACAGGGAGCTTTATGAACGGCTGAAGGGTTCGGTGAACCTTCAGGATGACCGGATTGACCTGGAAGGGGGGATTACGGTTCATAATTTTTCTTTTGAATCCGTCGCTCACCGGCTGATACCGGGGCATAAACATTATTGCTGCCATG
>CAYWHQ010000234.1:0-5435 GCA_964457665.1 uncultured Prolixibacteraceae bacterium
AGCATCGCCGATGCCGAAACAGCGGTTCTTTGCGCCCCTGAATCGTCCCGTTGGCTGCAGGGTCAGAAACCCAGAAAGATCATCGTGGTCCCACAGAAGATCATCAATATTGTTGTATGATGGGAGGTACACTCCTGACGGTAATCCCCCTGCTCATGATGCTGATCCCGTTCACTCTTACAGAACGGGATCAGGCGCAATCCGCCAAAAAAGCATTCATCCGGGGGGAATTGCTTACCTATGGAGCTTTTTATGACTCCTACCTGACGGGTAAGGTGAAGGCCGGGAAGGCCTCCATGGAGGTTAAGTTTCAGGGAAAATCAATGGATGGTCGACAAACCTACCATATCGTGGGAGAAGGACGTTCCACTGCAGCTTTCAGTCTGTTTTTCCATGTTAACGACAGGTTCGAGAGCTATGTGGATGAGGAGACCCTGCTGCCTGTGTTCTTTTTCCGCAAAACCCACGAAGGGGATTACAAATATCATGACGAGGTAAAGTTTAACCAGCTGACCGGCAGCTACTCAAGTACCCGGAAAAACGGAAAGATGCCCCCCGGAACCCATGATATCGTATCAGCCATCTACTATATAAGGACCCTTGATTTCTCGGATATGAAACCCGGAGATGCGCAACCGGTGACCTTCCTGCTCGATGATTCAGTATATACCTCCGTGATTCGTTTTGAAGGGGTGGATACGCTTGCCATCGACATAGGAATTTTCCGCTGTCTTCATTTTAAACCGATGGTCGTCACCGGAAATGTATTCAGCCAGCCATATCCCATGGACGTATGGGTTACCGACGATAAAAACCATATACCGGTACTTGCGAAATCGGGCGTGATCATCGGGTCAGTCAAGATGGAACTGCTCGAATACCGGGGACTTGCTCATCCTCTTACCAGTCTCATCAGGAAATAGTATCTTTATCCTGTTTAAACATGCCTATCATGAAATTATCTCACTATGTATCTATAGTCATTGCGATGACACTTATTTCGGCCGGCGTAGCGGCCCAGACCGATGGTTCATACGGGGAAGAATGGAAACGGGTAGATTCCCTCAGATCGATTGGTCAGCCACGATCGGCCCTCGATTTGGTAAAAGGCATCAATGAAAGGGCTTTCAGGGAGCAAAACGGCCCGCAGTTTCTGCAGTCCGTCCTGATCAGGGTCCGCCTGACTTCTGAATTTGAAGAGGATTTTTTTGAGAAAAGCATCCGTGACCTTCAGCAGGATCTGGTTCGGTCGAAGGAACCTGCTACCTCCATACTTCATTCGGTGCTGGCCGAACTGTACTGGAAATATTATACCCAAAACCAGTTCCGGATCAGAAGCAGAAGCTATGCGGCTGTGACTGTTTCCGACTCTCTTTCCACCTGGGACCTGAAGACAATCGCCGTGGCGATCACCAACGAATACCTGCTCTCCCTTCAAAACGACTCCCTGCTTAAATCAGTCCCGGCATCTTCGTATGAAGCCATTCTCGAGTTTCCTGACACAGGTGAACCGGGATTGAAAAAAGAGAACCCTCAGCAACCGTATTTTTACAGGCCGACCTTGTATGATTTTCTGGCCCACAGAGCGCTCGACTTTTTTTCTGCATCCCGTTACTCCTCTGTAAAAATCCCGGAAACATTCTTCATGGATTCGCCCGACTATTTTGCCCCAACCGGCGTTTTTATCCGTCTTGCCGGGCCTGCCGGCCTTTTGCCTGATCCCCTGGATCATCCGCGGACCCTCCGGTTTGGGGAGATATCCCCCACCTGGATCGCTTTCCGGATATTCCAGTCGCTGGCCGCCTTCCATTCCGGAAATAATGATCCCACGGCACTCCTTGATGCGGAGATCCAAAGGTTGAATTTCGTGTATGAAAAATCAACGCTGATTACACGTGACAGTCTTTACATCTTTGCCCTGAAAAGCCTGGAGGATACATACCGCTCCTTTCCCGGGGGAACTGCCGCATCCTGTGCGCTGGCGTCCTTCCTGAATGACCAGGGATCGAAGTACCAGCCGCTTGTCTCTGACCGCTACCGCTATGATAAAAAAGCCGCCCTGGATATATGTGAAAATGCCATCGGCCGGTTCCCTTCATCTCCGGGTGCCGGCAACTGCAGCATACTCCGTAATGCCATCCTGGAAAAGAACATCCGGGTCACCACCGAATCGGCAGTCCCCCCCGAAAAATCCTCCCTGGCCCTGCTGGGTTTCCGTAATATCGGGCAAGTGTCATTCCGGCTTATCCCGGTTGATCCGGAAACCTATGCTACCAAAACAGCCGGCATGAACCGGGAGGAGCAGGCAGCTTTTCTCAAAAGCCTTCCATTCCGTAAAGAATGGAAGATCGTGATTCCCGAAACCGGCGATTATCAGGAGCATACTATGGAAATCCCGGTTCCGGAAGTATCTCCCGGTTATTATATGCTTCTGGCTTCGGGAAATTCAGGAGGCAAAACGGATTCCGTCTTCTCTTTCTCACCCCTGTGGGTTACCAGGATCAGCTATATCAGCCAGCGGCAGCACGACGGTTCCTATGGCGTCTATCTGCTCGACCGGTCGGAAGGAACACCCCTGCCCGGAGCTTCTGCCGAACTGATGGTCAGGAAATATGACTCCAGGAACCGTAAATACCAAACTGAAGCACTCGGCAATATTCTACCCGACAAGAACGGATTCCTTTCAGTACGGCATCGCGACAACATGGACAGGTATGGCAATGTATACCTGAGGATCTCGCTTGGATCCGAACGTTACATTACCGATCCGTTATATGTTTACAAATATGAGGAACCGAAAGCGCAAAAGTATACCGAGACCCGTTTCTTTACCGACAGGTCGGTTTACCGTCCAGGGCAATCCATCTGGTTCAAGGGGATCATGCTCGACCGGGAAGGTGACCGTACCTCCCTGGCCGTGAACCGCGAAACAGAGGTGACCCTGCTGGATGTCAATGGCCGCAAAGTTGCTTCCCAAAAGTTCATAACCAATGAATTCGGATCATTCCACGGTTCTTTTACCGCCCCGTCGGGGGTGCTGAATGGCGAGATGATCCTGACCGGCACCGGGGGGTCAACCTCTGTTTCAGTGGAAGAATATAAAAGGCCGACCTTTTATGCAGGATTCGATCCGGTGGAGGGACAGTACCGCGCCGGTGAAAAGATTTCATTATCCGGTTCGGTCCTCGGCTACACGGGAGATGCTGTTGCAGAAAGCCCGGTCATCTACCGGATTGTCAGGCAGGCGAGGTTTCCTTACTGGGATCGCTGGTATATTCCCTTCCCTGTCTCTGATGAAACAGAGATTGCACACGGATCAACGATTACTGACAGCGCCGGGAGGTTCCGCATCACCTTCCCGGCAATACCCGACCTTTCGGTTGATCCGGCCACCCGGCCGGTATTTGACTATCATATCATGGTCGACGTGACCGGTCCGGGCGGGGAAACCCGTTCAGCCCGGCAGATCCTGTCGGTCGGATATAACGCCCTGTTCATCGATGCGGCCATCCCGGAGAAACTCAATATCCGTAAAGATACCCTTCATACGATCAGGGCGCTCAATGTATCAGGTCTAACCGTTCCGACCGGCATCACCGCAATACTGGAGCGGATTGCAGAACCCGACCGTGTATTCAAACCGCGTTACTGGCCACGTCCTGATATGAACTTCCTCAACCGTTCAGATTTTTACCGACGTTATCCCTATGATATCTATGCCGGAGACGATGATCCCTTATCCCGGCCCCGTAATCTGATTTCGACCCGGATCCTGATGACCGGTGTTGATTCGGTTTACCGCACCGGACAACTCAAACCCGGCTCCTATCTGCTGACCCTCACTGCCAAAGATGATTTCGGACAGGAGGTGATCAGGAAGATCCTCTTCACCGCCTTCGATCCCGGCAGCAGGCAGATGCCGGTACGAACAATCGACTGGTTTGTTGCGTTGAAAGCCGATGCCCTGCCCGGGGAAGAGGCTTTATTCCTGCTGGGTTCAACCGAAAGCAACATCCATGTAATCCGCGAGATAAGGGCCAGAGAGGGTTTGGTCGCAAGTAGCACCGAAAAAACAGGCGACCGCGTATCCGCTTTCCGGATCATGACACTTCCTGAATACCGCGGCAATTTCTCGGTCAATTTTGTGTTTGTAAAACACAACCGGGTGTTCCAGCATACGCAAACGGTTCTTGTTCCTTATGAAGATAAAACGCTTGACGTCACCATCCAGACCTTCCGAAACCGTCTCGAGCCTGGAGAACAGGAAGAGTGGACCATCACGGTAAAAGATCCCTTGGGAAAACCGGTCGGGGCGGAATTCCTTTGCAGCATGTATGATGCATCCCTTGACATTTTCAGGGCCACCGAATGGAATTTTGACATCTATGCCCGGTATTACGCTTCCCTGCCCTGGGACATCAGCGATGCCTTTTCAATTTCGTCGGGCTCAGGTAGCAGATACAGGGTCATCCCCGCCCGTTATGACTTTCCGGTCTACTACAGGCTTAACTGGTTCGGCCTCTATTTACCAACAGGATATGGATACCGCGACAGGTATAAGCAGGCCAAAGAGATGCCGGTCATGATGCAAAGCGAGGGGGGCGCTGTCCCCGAATCGGCTGACGCCGGCCCGGAGAGGGCAGGCAAGCCGGATAACACCCTGCAGGATTCTGTTACGGAAAAAAAAGCAACCGTAACAGATTTGTTCCCTGTACGACGCGATTTCCGGGAAACAGCATTCTTTTATCCTTCCTTACACACCGATTCTTCGGGGACCATCAAACTTCTTTTCACTGCACCCGAAGCCTTGACACGCTGGAAAATAACCGGCCTGGCGCATACAAAGGATCTCAGGTACGGAATGATCCATAAGGTGCTGGTAACACGCAGGGATCTGATGGTTTTTCCAAATGCCCCAAGGTTTTTACGACAGGGTGATACCCTTGTTTTCAAAACCCGGATCGTCAACATGTCTGACACCGCAATCCGATGCACCGTTACGCTGGAGCTGGCCGATCCCCTGAACGACGGCTCCCTGAACGATCTGATCCGCGACCATACCGGCAGGGAGGTCATCCTGGAACGGGGCGGCAATACCTCGGTTTCCTGGACCCTGGTGATTCCCTACAAGGCGGATCTCCAGATGATCAGGTACAGGGTTGAGGCCCGGTCAGAGAATTTCCACGACGCAGAGGAGAGAATCATTCCGGTATTGACGAACCGCATGCTTGTCACCGAAGCTATGCCCATGGCTGTGAGAGGAATGGGGGAAACAAGTTTTTCATTCGACAAGCTTCTTCAAAGCCCGGCAGGCAGGGAGGCAACCCTGAAGAATTTCCGGCTGACTCTTGAATTTACCACGAATCCAGCCTGGTATGCCATTCAGGCGCTCCCGTCGCTGAATGACAAAACCTTCAGAAGCGCCGATGCAATTT
>CAYWHQ010000235.1:0-5429 GCA_964457665.1 uncultured Prolixibacteraceae bacterium
GGGTGGGGTATTTGTCTGTTTTTTCAAAAACGATACAATTTCTGCCGGACTTAAACCAACGGTTTGCCGCCATTGCGGTTCCTTTGCAAAACGAAACCCAAAACAGAAATCCAAAACAAAGGAGAATCCTATGGATATGCAAAAAGTCAACCGCTTCTGGCAGAGCGCCAACCTGTTTCTGGCGCCGGTATTATTGGTCGTGCTGATCTATTACAGGGATACTATGCCGTTTTATCAGTTCCTGTTATGGCTGCATCTGCCCTTTTTAATGATCCACGAAATTGAAGAGTATGTGTTATCCCCCCTGAGCTTCAAAGAGTTTTTCAACCTGAAAACCCCGTTTGGTTCCAAAATCAATCCCAACTTTCCGCTGGACGAAGGTTACGTGTTTCAGGTAAACATCGTGATTGCCTGGCCAATGGTTATCCTCGGCGCCATCCTCGCCAACATCGCCCCCTGGGTGGGATTTTCCATGATGATCTTTGAACTGACCATCAATAATTTAATGCATACCATCATTTTTCAGCCGAAGAAACCGGTCTACAATCCGGGACTGATCACCAATTGCCTGTTACTACTTCCCCTGGGAACCGTTACCTTCCTGACGGCGCTCGACTTTTTTAACTGGTACGATTGGGTGCTTTCTGTCGTAGTGGGCGCCTCCATTATGGGACTCCTTGCTTATAAAACCACCAGCCGCGTGGCCAGATTGAAGAAGGAAAACCAGACAACCTAAACACCAGGACTCAATCACCGATTCCATCAAAATCTGTCGTTAAACCCTAAAATACCAACAAAATGAAAAAAACACTATTCCTGCTCGCGGCCCTTATGATCTCTTCGATCCTGTTTGCCCAAACCGTGAAAGAAGAGGTCGATCTCTTCCAGGCTGCATTCGGCATGGAGAAAAAAGCAATGGTCGCCGAATTTGTCACCCCGGCTCCCGAACAGGCCGACGCTTTCTGGGCGCTGTATGACGAATATGAAAACCAGCGCAAAGTGCTTGGGAAAGAGCGCATGGAGCTCCTGCTCTACTATGCCGCCAAATATGCTACTCTTACCAGTGAAGAGGCTGACGCATGGACCCTGGCCGTCATTGCATTGCAGAAAAAGACCGATGCCCTGCTCAACACCTATTACAAGAAGGTGAAAAAAGCGACCAACGGCATCGTGGCCACGCAATTCTATCAGATCGAAATCTACATCCTGACCGCTATCCGGATGGAAATCCTTGAAAACGTTCCTTTCATCGAAGAGTTGCCTGAATAACCTTTACCGACCAACCATGAACTACCGGATTGCCTTATCTCTGCTGGGGCCGGCTGCTCTCAGCAGTCAGCTGGCTGCACAGGACCGTACCGTGCTGCCCATCCCCGAACCCCCGCGGGTTCCCTGTACCACCCTGGATGTCAGAAACGCTGTCGCACCCAAACGGTTTGTCGTGAAAGCCCCCGAGGGCGCCCCCAACGTGGTGGTGATCCTGATCGACGACATGGGGTTCGGAGTCACCAGTGCCTTCGGCGGTCCGGTCTCCATGCCTACCCTCGACAGCCTGGCCGAAAACGGACTCCGCTACAACAGGTTCCATACCACTGCCCTCAGCGCTCCCACCCGTATGGCCCTTCTTACCGGCTATAACCACCACTCCTGCAACATGGGATCGGTAACCGAAACCTCTACGGCTTTCCCTGGCGACAATGCCATTCGTCCGCAAACCATTACCCCGCTGGCGGAAGTGCTGAGGCAAAACGGATATAATACCGCCCAGTTCGGAAAATCCCACGAGGTCCCGGCCTGGGAAACCTCCCAGTCGGGCCCCCAGGACCGATGGCCTACCCGGTCGGGATTCGAGAAATTCTACGGTTTTCTGGGAGCGGAGACCAACCAGTGGGCTCCCATCCTGTACGACGGTGTTGCCCAGGTGGACGTTCCGGATGACCCGGAGTACCACTTCACCACCGACATGACCAGCAAAGCCATCCAATGGGTAAGAGCCCAGAAAGCCCTTACTCCCGATAAACCGTTCTTCCTCTATTACGCTCCGGGAGCCACCCACGCGCCCCATCACGTCCCCAAAGCCTGGATTGACCGGTACAAGGGGAAATTTGACCAGGGGTGGGACAACCTCCGCGAAGAGACCCTTGAACGGCAAAAAGCCCTTGGAATCGTTCCTCCTTCAACAAAACTGGCCCCAAAACCGGCCGGCATCCCCGACTGGGACACGCTCGCCCCGGAAGCCCGCAAACTCTTTGCCCGGCAGATGGAGGTCTATGCCGCCTACGCCACTCATACCGATCACGAGATCGGCCGGCTTATCAGAACACTCCGCAACATGGGGATCCTCGATAATACCGTGATCGTTTACATTGCGGGCGATAATGGTACCAGCGCCGAAGGACTGATGAAAGGGATGTCGAGCGAAATGATGTACTTCAACCAGATCCCCGAATCCGTTCCGATGATGCTGAAACACTACGACGACTGGGGCTCCCCCTCTACCTATCCCCACTTCGCCGCCGGATGGGCCGTGGCGCTCGACGCCCCCTTCTCCTGGACCAAGCAGATGGCTTCCGACTTCGGCGGAACCCGTACCGGTATGGTAATCAGCTATCCACCGGCCATCGACTCACCGGGAGGCATCCGGCAACAATTCAGCCATGTAATCGACATCGCCCCAACCATCTATGAACTGACGCATGTTCCTCCTCCCGCAGAGGTGAACGGCATCATTCAGGATCCTATCGAAGGGAGCAGTCTGGTCTATTCCTTTAACTCCCCGGATGCCAGGGAAAAGCACAACACGCAGTATTTCGAGATCTACGGCAACCGGGCCATCTACCACGACGGCTGGCTGGCGCGCACCGTTCACCGTTTTCCCTGGGCCTATCAACCCCCGGTGACCCTCGACAAGGATACCTGGAATCTCTATAACACCCTCGGGGATTTCAGTCTGTCGAACGACCTGGCAGCGAAAGAGCCTGAAAGGCTTGCCTCCATGCAGGACCTCTTCATGCAGGAAGCGATCAGACACCATGTGTTGCCCATCGACGACCGTACCATGGAACGCACCAAACCTGCCATCTGCGGCCGGCCAACGCTGATGGGAGGCCGTACCTCCATGTTCCTGGTCGAAGGCATGAAAGGAATGGGAGTGGATATCTTCATCGACCTGCGCAACACCTCCTATACCATAACGGCAGAGGTTGAGGTGGATGAAAAAGGAAACGGTGTGATCGTTTGTCAGGGTGGCCGCTTTGGCGGCATCTCCCTCTACATGAAAGAGAGGGTTCCCACCTTTACCTACAACTACCTCGGAATGGAACAGTTCAGCGTTTCGGGCGACCAACCCCTCACTCCGGGAACCCATACCCTGGTGTACAATTTCGCCTACGACGGAGGCGGACCCGGAAAAGGGGGAACGGCTACCCTGATGGTTGACGGGAAAGAGGCGGGAAAAACCCGCTACCCGAAAACCCAGACAGGTGTCTTTTCGCTGGAAGACGGCGCAGATGTGGGAACAGATGAAGGAACGCATGTGACCGTTTATGAAGGCTCTCCGGTATTCACCGGCAAAATAGACAACATGCACATCGAAGTACACAAACCGGCTACTCCTCCGGGCTCTATCCATCAATAATAATAAATCATTGCATATGAGAACACTTGTTGTATTGTTAACCCTGATCACCGCTCTTCCCTGTGCACTCACCGCGCAGCCGGATATGAAAGAAACCATCGGGATCATCAAAAAAAGCCTTGTTCAGAGCAAGGCCAATCTGAAAAACTACTCCTGGGTGGAGACCACTAAAACCTGGATCAACGGAGAGCTGAAGTCCACCAAAGAGAATCAGTGCTACTACAGCGTTGATGGAAAGCTGACCAAGATCGCTACCGGAAACAGCGACCAGCCAAAAACACCGGGAGGCATCAGGGGAAAGATCATAGAAAACAAGAAAGAGGCGCTGACCGATTACATCAATCAATGTGTGGAGAAGATCCATACCTACCTTCCTCCCGATGGAGATAAGATCCAGCAGACCTATGATGCAGGGAAAGTAGCCATTCAAATCCTGGAGCCGGGGAAAAAGTTCAAACTGAGCTTCCCCGATTACCTGCAACAGGGGGATGTACTTTCGATTTTGGTGGATATTGCTACCCAGCGCCTGATGGCGCTCTCGGTGAGTACGTGGATCGATAAACCCGACGACAAAGTGACGTTCGACGTTACCTATAACACGCTGCCCGACGGGACGCAGTATGCTGCTTCGACCATCCTGGTTGCAACGGCCAAAGGCCTGAAGCTGGAAATCGATGAATCAGGATTCAGAAAAGGAGCGGGACAATGATCAGGCGTCGTTTACTGATGGTCATGCTCACCCTGCTGATGGGTGTGACCTTTATCCCCCGGGGAGAGTCGCAGGTGGTGATCGCGCTGTTGTTTGGCGACAAGCTGAACTCTCCCAACCTGAGATTCGGACTCGACGGCGGGATCAATTACTACAGTCTGACCGGCAACAGTGAGGCGAAATTCTCCCACGGATTCAACCTGGGTTTGTATTTCGACATCCGGCTGAAGACCGAAAGCCGGTGGTACATCCATACCGGACTGATCCTCAAGTCGCCCATGGGGTGCCAGAGTCTGAAACCCTACTCCCTGAGCGACGCGGTACTCGATACCATGTTTGCTAACGGGAATGTGATGAGGGAACTGAGGTACATCAACCTGCCGTTGCTGATCCGGTATAACTTCGCGGATCAGTTTTTCATCGAAGCGGGTCCGATGGCCGGGGTGCTGGTGAAAGCCACGGATGTGTTTCAGACCACCGTCACCGAGAAAAACGACATCTCATACAAGAACAACATCTACAAGAAAACCAGCCTGTTCGATATCGGCGTGATGGGTGGTCTGGGATATCACTTTATGAAAGGAACCGGGATGAACCTGGGATTGCGTTACTATTATGGACTTATCAGCAATCCGAACGACGCCTCCTATGGTACCGGCAACAACCAGTCGCTTTATGCATATCTGAGCATCCCGATCGGCGCCGGGGAGAAGTCGAAAGCCAAGGCAGCCGCACGGAAAGAGAAAAAGCTGGAGAAACAGCAACAGAAGGAAACCGGGAACGAGTAAAGGAAGCGTGTATGAAAGCCTTACGGTATACCGCTTCCGGTCTCTTACTGGGATCGGGAGTTGCCCATATGTTGCTGGCGGTCTGGTCGTTCGACCATCCTGATGCTCTGCCGATCCTGGTCTTCGGCATCTTTTACTTCGCCATTGGAATGCTTTTGGCCTTCAACCACCGGCTGGCGCCGCTGCTGGGCGTTATCTTTCCATTGATCGGTCTGGCCTCCGGATTTCTTGTGATTGGGGTATCCAACTGGACAGCTATGCTTACCGTTTTGTTTATCGTTGATGCAGTGGTTAT
>CAYWHQ010000236.1:0-5418 GCA_964457665.1 uncultured Prolixibacteraceae bacterium
GCCTTGTTCCGGTACGACTGGAGCCCGCTCACCGAGCCGAAATGGTAACGCAGATATTGTTCGGCGAGCTCTATCACATCATGGAAGAACGGGGCGACTGGATCAGGGTGAAGCTTGAATACGATCAGTACGAGGGATGGATCAACCTCCTGCAGTCCGCTACCATGGATGAACAGGAATTCAACCGTCTTTCGGGAGCATATACCCCATGCACCCTCGACCTGGTTCAGGCCATGGTGAATGAAAACCGCAAGACCGCCTTCCCAGTGGTGGCAGGCAGCTCGCTGCCGGGGATCGAAGAGTTGCATATGAAGATCAACGGCGATTCTTTCCGCTTTGACGGACAGGTTTCGGATATCATGGAGATCGAGGATGCCGAAACCCATGAGGATCTGCTTGATGTTAAACACAACCTTCTTACCGAAGCCTTAACCTACCGCAATGCCCCTTATCTGTGGGGAGGCAGGTCCCCATTCGGGATCGACTGCTCAGGGCTCACCCAGATGGTCTTTAAACTCAAGAATATCCGCTTGCCCCGGGATGCCTCCCAACAGGCAGCTGCCGGAGAGACGGTCAACCTGATCGACGAAGCGGAGCCTGCCGATGTCGCCTTCTTCGAGGATGACGAAGGCCATATTGTGCATACCGGGATCATGATCGACCGCACCCACATCCTGCACGCCTCCGGTCATGTCAGGATTGACCTGGTCGACCACCAGGGAATATATCATGAAAAAGAGGGGAAATACACCCACCGCCTCAGGCTGATCAAACGCATGTTCTGACCTAAACCGGCCGAAATCCGGTCACTTCTGCTCCTGCATCTTCACCCGCTTTTCCTGATTGAAATAATAACTCAAACGGACCGTGATGACGTTGTTATATTGATCGCGGGTCCATGACTGGACGGGAATCGTATTGGTATTGACGAACTCTTTCGTACGGATCTTTACCATGGAGTACTGGTATCGCAGATCGAGCCACAGGCGCTGATAGATCCTGAACTGAACCTGTCCCAGTACGGAGATATCGCCGGAGGTAAAGGGCCCCTGCGCACTGGTCTCGGTGCGTTTACCAAACTCCGTTTCGCTGGCTCCCACCAGCTGACCGTAGGAGAATCCCGCTCCCGCTGCGATGATTTTCTTATCGGTAAAAGTAACCAGCACCGGTATCTCGGCATAGGATAACCGGAGACGGTAGGTGGTGGTATCCGTTGATCCCTTATGATAACTTCCCTTTTGCGTGAAGAGCAGTTCGAAGCCAACCGCCCATTTCCGCTTCTTTCCGAAGGGTATGTAAACGGATGGGCCAACATTGATACCGGCCTGATGAAACCCGTAATACTCATCCCCGTCAACCTGTGTCAGGTTAATCCCCAGGGAGGCCCCGCCGATAATCCGCTGGGCATAACCCGTTTCAGAAAAAAACAGGGTTAACAGGCATGCTGAAAGAAAAAACCAAAAAATCCTCATCCGGTATCTCAGATCAATCTATATGCTTCACTTTGCTGCTTACTCTGATATAACTCATCAATTACTCAACTTATTATCCAGCGACTTCATGGAAAGCTGAATTCTTTTTCGCTGGATATCCACCTCGAGCACCTCCACCAGGACTTTCTGATTGAGATGGAGTACCTCCGAAGGGTCGCGTATAAAACGGTTGGCAATCTGACTGACATGCACCAGCCCGTCCTGGTGGACACCCACATCCACAAAAGCCCCGAAGCGGGTGATGTTGGTCACGATGCCCGGTAGTTTCATTCCCGGACGCAGATCCTCCATCCGGTTTATTTCCTTCGAGAACTCAAATATCTCAAACTGCTTTCTGGGATCCCTGCCAGGCCGGGCCAGCTCACTCATAATATCCATCAACGTGGGAAGTCCTCTCCTTTCATCGGTGAAGGCGGACGGATCGATTGCCGACTGTAATCCCTTATCACCGATCAGTTCCCCGACTGTACATCCCACCCGCGAGGCCATCCGGTCAACCACCTCATAGCTCTCCGGATGAACCGCGCTGGCATCCAGCGGATTGGAACCGTCCTGTATCCTGAGAAATCCGGCGGCCTGCTCAAATGCCTTGTCTCCAAACCGGCTGACCTTCCTGAATTCGTTCCTCGACCGGAACGGACCGTTCTCATTGCGGTAAGTGATGATACTCTTTGCCAGTGCAGGTCCGACACCCGACACATGAGTCAGCAGCTCCTCACTGGCTGTGTTTACCTCAACGCCCACCAGGTTGACACAGCTGACAACCGTATCGCGGAGGCTTTTCTGGAGCTCATTCTGATCCACATCATGCTGGTACTGGCCGACACCGATCGAACGGGGATCGATCTTGACCAGTTCGGCAAGCGGATCCATCAGCCTGCGGCCGATGGAGACCGCTCCCCTGACTGTTACATCATACCCCGGGAACTCCTTCCGCGCAATGTCGGAAGCGGAGTAGACCGAGGCTCCGCTTTCATTGACTACCAGCGCGATCAGATCCCGGTCCCAGGCGATCGACCGGACCAGCCGTTCGGTCTCCCGGCCCGCTGTGCCATTTCCGATGGCGATCGCCTCAATTTTATAGGCATTCACCAGACTCTTCAGCTTATGGATCGATTCCTTTACCTCACTCTGGGGAGGGTGAGGGTAAATGGTTTCATTATGTACAAGCTGCCCCTGCCTGTCCAGACACACGATCTTGCATCCGGTGCGGAAACCCGGATCAATGGCCAGCACGTTCTTTCTGCCAAGCGGAGGGGCCAGCAGGAGCTGGCGGAGGTTCTCGGCAAACACCCTTATGGCTTCGGCATCAGCACGTTCTTTGGCCATCTGGCGCATCTCTGTCTCCATCGAAGGAAAAAGCAGACGTTTGCAACTGTCCCTGACTGCACTCCTGACCAGATCGGAAGAGGCATTGTCACCTTTGACGAAGATCCTGCCAAGCATGTCGTAGCCCTTCTCCTCCTCAATATCGACCGAAAGTCGCAGGAATCCCTCCTCTTCCCCCCTGAACATGGCCAATACACGATGCGACGGAGCCCTGCCAAGCGTCTCCTGATGCCCGAAGTATATCTGATAGGTGGCGCCCTCCTCCTCTTTTCCCTTGATCAGCTTTGAACGGATGATCCCCTCCCTCTGGAACAACTGCCTCATCCTTTTCCGGCCAAAGGCATGTTCATTGACCCATTCCGCAATAATATCGGAAGCGCCTCCCAGCGCCTCTTCCACTGTTTCCACCCCCTTCTGCGGATCGAGATATTTCCCGGCCAGCGTTTCAGGATCATCGTAACGCTGCGACATGATCAACCGGGCCAGAGGCTCCAACCCTTTCTCCCTGGCAATGGTGGCACGGGTTTTCCGCTTCGGCTTGTACGGAAGATAGATATCCTCGAGTTCGGCCATCGTGGCAGCCTCATTTACCGCTTTCTCCAGTTCCGGAGTCAGCTTCTCCTGTTCTTTCAGCGAGTTAAGGATCGTATCTCGCCTCAACTCCAGCTCCTTCAGCTGATGAAGACGGTTTTTCACCCTCATGATCACCGTTTCATCCATGCTGCCTGTCATCTCCTTACGGTAACGGGCAATGAAAGGAATGGTTGCCCCGCTATTGAGCAGGGTGATCACATTGCGGATGAATGCCTTCTCTGCACCCAGTTCATCTGCGATGATCAGTGTAAACTTCTCTTCCATATATCATCTTAAAAGCGTCACCGTTCCCCTGAAAACAACATCCCCCTCCGTCCGGATATCATTCCCG
Source organism: uncultured Prolixibacteraceae bacterium (assembly GCA_964457665.1). Lineage (GTDB taxonomy): Bacteria > Bacteroidota > Bacteroidia > Bacteroidales > FEN-979 > CAYWHQ01. The sequence continues at coordinate 3,748 of CAYWHQ010000236.1, forward strand.
CGAAATTTAACCTGAAAAGTCCAGACATAGACCCCGGCCGGGGCAGGGCTGCCACCTACCGTACCATCCCAGGCCTTGTCGATATCACTGCTTTCAAAAACCAATGATCCCCACCGGTCATAAAGGTACATCTGAAAATCGATATTACGGTACATTCCCACCACCCTGAAAACATCATTCAACCCGTCGCCATTGGGGGTGAAAGCGTTGGGAATGTAATAATCAAAAATCCTTACGTAAACAGAGTCGGAATTGTAACAACAGTTTAAATCCTTAACCTCGGCGATGTATGTTCCCTGCGACGAGGCCGTGATCACCGAATCGGTGGATCCTGTCGACCAGAGGTAGGAGGCAAATCCTCCGCCGGCATGCAGATCGACAGTAGATCCGGTAAAGAGAAATACTGTATCGCCCAGCTCGATGGCAGGTTTGCGATGGATGGTCACACGCAGTGAGTCGGTGAACGCATTTCCGTCATAGTACTCAGTGAGTCTGACGGTGTATGTTCCCGGCTGGGAAAATAAATGGAAAGGTTCGATCGCGGCCGTTGTACTCCCGTCGCCAAACTCCCACCTCACTGAATCTATATTGACCTGATTGGTAATGCGAAACCTTGTGATATCCTGATGGCAGCAACTGTCCCAGGTAAAGACCGGGATATGCAGGTAACTCTGCACAACGTTCGGGAGGCTGTAGTATCCGTTTCGTCCCAGCAGCGAAAACCCCTGCCCCTGAACATGAGAGATAAGGTTATAGTTGCAATGGATCCCCTGGCGATTGGGATTGTAGATGACGTCGAGGGAGTCGTCGCGTGTGATAAGGTTCACGGTACGTGCCAGATAGATCCGGCCATCCGGGGCAAGCTGCATCGCCGAAACCCTCATCCCGGGCACCGAATCAAGAACCACGGGATCAATGAGTCCGGCGTTCAGGTCAAACTGGTAGATAAAGGAAGGGCGCGACGGGGGGCCGTTCCCGAAGATCTGGAACAGCGTCGTATACAGCTTCCTGCCATCAGGAGAAAATTCAAGTCCATACGGATTGATATTCTGCTGGTTGAATGTATAACTCCGGGGATTACTCAAAAGGCCGGTTTCATTGCTGAAATCAAAAAGCTCTATCTTGTTGAGCCCGGTAATGGCCACGGCCAGCTTTGATCCATCGGGGCTGGTTTTCATATAACCATAGGCGTTGGCCTGGTCGGCAAAACCTCCACCGTGAAAAGAACCGGTATTGCTCAACACAGGCGCCCCGATACCATCACTGGTGACCGGATAGGCATAAAAGTCGCCCGAATCCCAGGCGTGGGCGATCACCCAGTAGTCCTTCCCATTCCGGTTCATGACGGCGGTAAGTTTCTGTGTAGCCGGCGTAAGCAACGGAACGTTGACATTCAGGGTGGCATCTCCCATCCCTCCCCGGTGCCGCATGTCAATCTCTGTATAACGCAATCCCTTGGTGGTGTAAGTGTTGTCCTGCTTAAAGGCAAGCAGATCAAGTGTGAAAATATAATACAGGTTCTGATCTTCCGGTTTCGGAACCACAATACAGGGTTGGGTAATACCCAGGTCGCCATCCAGACCGTTGGCATATTTCATTGAGGTGAAGCTCCTGTCGTAGACCTTCATGCCATTGGTTATGAACAGGAGGTTTCCGGTGCTGTCGCATATC